>DAOWCR010000048.1 GCA_030639445.1 Dehalococcoidales bacterium | reverse complement strand
TGAGGTTAAGGCCGTCGCCGACTACATTACCCTTGACGTTGACCACAGCGGCCTGGCGGCGGCGCTCAGTAAGTTTTTACGGTAAGCCGGCCTCAACTTCGCCGGAATAACCGCTGCTACCAGGGCGCTTTATCCCCGTAGCCCTTTATCACGAAGATGTATTCGCACTTGCCGCAGCGCCAGTTCTTAAACTGCTCGTTATAAAACGTCCTGGCGCTGCCGCAGTGGGGACAGGTAGTGCGTATTCTCCGCTGGGTCTCCTTGTCCAGGCGTTTCCAGTAATCATCGTGCCATCCCGGCCGACCTGGCATCTTAACCTCCCGGTAAACTACATGTGTAACTCTATCACGTCGCCGTCCTGCAGGACGTGGTCTCGCTTTACCATGATACCATCATGCTTCCCGGAACCCCAAACCCGGGCGTATTTCAGCCGGGCGCGGAAGTCTTTATGCACGGATTCGGCGGCGTCCGCCAGCGTGCTCCCCCGCGCCAGTATTATCGGGTCGCCGTGGTCCGGTTTCTGCCCCGGGGCCTTGGTATATACCCGGATAATATCAAGCACCTGAAAAACTTTTAGCCTCAGCTCGGCCAGGTTGGTGCCTTCCCGGGCTGAGATGGCCATAACCGGCAGTTGCTCCCCGTACTCGCTCTTTAGGACGGCGTAACTTTCACCGGCGCCGGCCAGGTCCAGCTTATTGCCGATGATTAGCGCCTTCGGCTGGCTCAGGATAACCCCTTCTTCCGTTTTTACCCCGGCAATCCCGATTTTCATCTGCAACAGCTGGTCGGTAACTTCGGCCAGCTGTAATACCGGCTCATCGCTCAAGTCCACGATAACCAGCAGGGCGTCCGCCCGCCGGAGCATGGGCGGCAGCCACCACTCAATAGACTGGGGCATCAGGGGCGGGGTGTCAATCAACTGTACCTGGATATTCTCAAAGGCCATCATTCCCGGGCTGGCGGTGTAGGTGGTAAAGGGGTAATCGGCCACCGTGGGCGAGGCATTGGTGATACTGGCAATCAGTTGTGATTTGCCGGCATTGGGCAGGCCGATGACGGCCACCTGGGCCGCCCCCTCCCGCTCAATGGCCATCGAGGCCCGCTGCGCGCCGGTCTTCTTGGACGCCTGCTGGGACAGCTTGGCGATACGGCTCCTCAGCTCGGCGCGGAGGTGGTCGGTCCCCTTGTGTTTGGGCATAATGGCCAGCATTTCCTCAAGGGCGACTATTTTTTCCGCGGGACTTTTCGCCGTCCGGAAGTTCTTTTCGGCATCAAAATACTGCGGTGGTAAGTTAGCCGGCATTTTACAAAGACTCCTTGACTCTTTTCGCCAGGCTATTGGTCATGCCCCTGGTGGTGGCCAGCTCTGCCACCGACGCTTCCCGGATGGCCCGGATCGAGCCGAACTGCTTTAACAGAGCACGCTTGCGCCGGGGGCCGATGCCCGGCATGGCGTCCAGCGCGGAAACAAAGCTCTCCCGCCGGCGTATTTTCTGGTAGTAACCCAGGGCAAAACGGTGCGCCTCGTCCCGCAGGCGCTGTAATAGCTGGAGACCGGGAGAATTGGGGGGCAGGACAACGGGCTTTGTTTCCCGGGGTAGAAAAATCTCCTCGTTCTCCTTGGCCAGACTGGCGACCGGCACCGAGTCGGCACCGACCTCGCCCATGGCCGACAGGGCGGCGTTAAGCTGCCCCTTGCCACCGTCAATAAGGACGAGGTCAGGCATGATGGCCCAGCTATCCGGGGTGGCCACCCCGTTGCCGATACGCTTGAAGCGCCGCCGGAGCACCTCGTGGAGCATAGCGTAGTCGTCGGCGCCGGACACCGTCTTGATGCGGAAGCGCCGGTAGTGGGCCGGCTTGGCTTTTCCCCCTTCAAAGACCACCAGGCTGCCCACCGCCGCCGTGCCCTGTATATTGGAGATATCATAGGCTTCCATACGGAATGGGGGATGAGGCAGGCGAAGCTCTCTTTCTATTTCCGCCAGAGCGGCCTCCAGGGTTCTGGGAGCAGCCAGCTGTTTAATCTTGAGTTGCTCCAGTCCCTGCCGGGCATTCTCGGCGACAATCTCCACCAGCTGTTTGCGGTGGCTGCGGCGGGGCACCTGAATATCAACTCTGCCCCCTCTCCGGCTCCGCAGCCAGTCCTTGAGAACGGTGATGTCCTCTACCGGATGCTGAAGGAGCAACAGCGGCGGGATATACGGGCTGGAGGCGTAGAACTGCTGGATAAAACCGGTCATGATTTGAGGCGGCTCTTCGTGCCGGGTGCCCTGCAGGACAAAGCTCTCCCGGCCGGTCAGCTTATTATTGCGGATAAAGAAGACCTGGACATAGGCCTGGTCTCTCTCCTGGGCGAAGGCGATAGCGTCCTGCTCGCCGCTGACGGTGGCGGCAATACGCTGTCCTTCAATAACTTCACCTATCGCCTGGACCTGGTCTCGATACAGTGCCGCCTTTTCAAAGTCCAGCGCGGCCGCGGCTTTGGCCATCTTCTTCTCAAGCTCCCGGACTATCCTTGCCTGCTTGCCCTCCAGGAAAAGAATTACTTCCTTGATAACCGCCGCGTAGTCCGGCCGAGTCACCGCGCCGATGCAGGGGGCCAGGCAGCGCTTCAGGTGATATTCCAGGCAGGCCCGGGAATCGGTGCCGGTGATGGGTCTGGTGCAGTTGCGGAAGGGGAAAATTCCTTTGACCACTTTCAGGGTCCGGCGCACCGACCGGGCGCTGGCGAAGGGCCCGAAGTAGCGCGCCCCGTCCTGCTCCAGGCGCCGGGTAACCTGTATCCGGGGCCAGTCCTCGCCGGTGTTTATCTTGAGATAAGGGAAGGTCTTGTCGTCTTTGAGTCGCACATTATAGCGGGGGTGGTGCCTTTTTATCAGGTTTAGCTCCAGGATAAGGGCTTCCTGCTCCGACGCGGTAACGTAAAAATCAAGGTCAGCCACCCGGGCGACCATTTTTTGTGACTTTGGTGGCAGCTTTTGTCCGGCGCTAAAATATGACCCCACCCGGTGGCGGAGGTTAGCCGCCTTCCCTACGTACAGTATATTGCCCTCGGCGTCCCTCATCAGGTAGACGCCGGGACTGTTGGGCAACCGGTTCAGTTGTTCCGCTACTAGGCTGCTGGGCAACTTCACTCCTCTGGTATCCGGTTTTATTTTAGCACAGCCCGTGGAGAGGGCAAAGCGTTTATTAGCCCCGGCCCCATTTAGTTATTTATAAGGTGACCCCATCCCCCTGTATCCCCCTTCCCCTTGGTAAGGGGAAGGGGGGAGGTTAATATAAGAGTGACTTCGTCCCTCTAAAACTCCCTATAAGCATAATTTGGAGACTTCGCCTCTCTTTGACTCTCCCTGTCTTAAGTTAAGAATATGGGGTGTTTTAGCTCTCTCCATTCTGGGATACTAAAGTGGGGTGTTTAAGAGAGGCGTTAGCCCCTCTTACAAAAAATTCCCCCTCTCCTTATTTCAAGGAGAGGGAGACAAAGGGGGGTGAGGTCATCGTAGATAAAAAAGGCAAGAAAAATAGCTGACGCTTCGTGCCGGTGTGTTGACATAACTAGACATTCTCTGGAGAAAATGGTAAAATCTATCTGCTGAGTCAGTTAAATATCTAATAGCAAGGAGACGTGGTGAAAGAAGAAATCAACAGTTTCCTGAATTATTTAACCGTGGAGAAAGGCTATGCCGACAACACGATAGCCGCCTACCAGAATGACCTGAACGGGTTGGCCGGGTTTGCGGAGAGAGAAGCGGCCAAGAGCGGGCTTATGCCGTCCTGGGCCAGTTTCAACCGGCAGGGAATGCTGGGCTATATGCTTGACCTCAAGGAGAGAGGCTATGTCCCGACCACAGTGGCCCGCAAGGTAGCCGCCACCAAGTCCTTCTTCGGTTTTCTGAAAGCCGAGGGTACCATCAAGGCGGACCCGACGGAGAACATGAGCTCGCCCAGCGTGGGGAAGTCATTACCCAAGCCCATCTCAATCAGTCAGGTCCGCAGCCTGTTAGACCAGCCGGCCAGGCTGAATACGCCGGAAGCGAAAAGGGACACCGCCATGCTGCAATTGCTCTATGCCAGCGGTCTGAGGATAAGCGAGCTGGTCTCCCTGGACCCGGCAGATGTCAATACGGAAGAGGGCTTTGTGCGCTGTTTCGGCAAGGGGCATAAGGAGCGCCTCATCCCCATCCATGAACAGGCCGCCAGGACGGTGCAAGAATATATTGATGAGACCCGTCCCCGGATGGTGCATCACAAGGAGGAAACGGCCCTTTTCCTCAATCCGCGCGGGGAGAGGCTGACCCGGCAGGGCTTCTGGCAGAAGCTGAAGGAATATGCCAAATCAGCCGGCTTGGACGCGCAAATCAGCCCGCACACCCTGAGGCACAGTTTTGCTACTCATATGTTGAGCGGCGGTGCCGACCTGAGGGTGGTGCAGGAGCTGCTGGGGCATGCCAATATATCCACCACCCAGGTTTACACGCACCTGACTTCGGAGCATGTCCGGCGCACCTACGACAAGTCTCATCCCAGAGCTAAATAGGAGGAGAGGCCAGATGCCCAGGAAGTCAAGACGCAGCAAGGCGCTTCAGATTAAAAGAAAGAAAGACAGGCAGCTTTCGGCCGCGGTAGATGTCCGGCTGCCGATAGTTCCCCAGGCCCCTAAGCCGGTCTCCCCTCACAAAGCGCCAGCCTCCGGTGAGGCGCGCTATCCCTATGTTACCGCCGAACTGCGGAGAATAGGCATCCTGGCCGGGATAATGCTGGTCATTCTCGTGGTGCTGGCTCTGGTTTTAGCCTAGCCTTTCCGGGCGGTCATCATGGACTTTAAAGCGGCAAGAGCCAGGTTAATCGAGCACCTTGGTGCGGAGATTAAAGATAGACGGGTACTGGATGTCATGTCCCGCATACCGCGGGAACATTTTGTGCCACCGCAGAGTCGGCACCTAGCCTATGAGGATATGCCGCTGCCTATCGGGTTTGAGCAGACCATTTCACAGCCTTTTATCATTGCCCTCATGACCGGGGCTCTGCAACTGAAAGGCGATGAAAAGGTGCTGGAAATAGGCACCGGTAGCGGCTACCAGGCGGCTATCCTGGCCGAGTTGGCCCGGCGGGTGATTACCGTGGAGCGTTTGCCGGCGCTGGCGGAGGCGGCCAAAAAGGCGCTGGACGGTCTGGGCTACCGCAACATTGAAACACATCTTAGCGAGGAGACCCTGGGCTGGCCGAGCGGGGTCCCCTATGATGCCATAATGGTTACCGCCGGCGCGCCAGAAGTGCCCCTCGACCTTATCGCGCAGCTGGCCCTCGGTGGGCGGCTGGTAATCCCGGTGGGCTCGCGCTACCTGCAGGAGTTATATCAAATCACCCGGCGGAAAAAAAAGAATATTGTCAAGAACCTGGGCGGCTGCCGCTTTGTTTCCCTCATTGGCCGCGGCGCCTGGGAAGAATAAAAAGATAACTCACGAGGAGGACACATGGAAGTTCTGGAAGCCATCAGGACCAGGAGAAGTATTCGCAGGTACAGGGTCGATGCGGTGGACGATAAAGCTCTGGAGGCCGTCCTGGAGGCGGCCCGCTGGGCACCGTCCTGGGCGAATACCCAGTGCTGGAGGTTTATCGTGGTGCGGGATGACAGTACCAAGAATAAACTGGCGGATACCCTGAATGAGACCAATCCGGCCCGGGATGCCATCAGGACGGCACCGGTGGTCATCGTCGCCGGCGCCGAGCTGGGTAGAGCCGGCTTTAAAGAGGGAAAGCCAACCACCGATAAAGGTGACTGGTTTATGTTTGACGTCGCCCTGGCGATGCAGAACCTGGTGCTGGCCGCCCACTCGCTGGGGCTGGCCACGGTCTACGTCGGGCGCTTTGATGCCAGGGAAGCCGCCCGAATTTTAGGGGTGCCGCCGGGTGGCTGTGTGGTGGCGATGACTCCCCTCGGGTACCCCGGAGAGGCAAAGGAACCGAGGCCGCGAAAAGAGCTTTCAGAAATAGTCTTTACCGAGAAGTGGGGCGCGCCGTAAGGCACGGCTGATATGCTGAGCTATAAAAAGTGGATTTATATTGCCGTCTTTCTGTTCGTGGCGGGCATGATTGCCGGCCTGGCGCTACCAGAGGTTACCGCTGAACCCCTGGAGGAAGAACTGGCTATCCTGAAACAGCTTGCGGCCATGCTGGGCCCGTTTCAAATCACGACCGCGCTATTTATCTTTCTGAAGAATGTGGTCGCCCTGCTGACCAGCTTTGTGCTCAGCCCGCTTCTCTGCCTGGTACCCGTCCTGGCGCTGGTTCTCAACGGCGGGCTGATTGCTTTCGTCTCCACCGCCGTAATTCAGGAGAAATCGGTCGGCTTTCTCCTCGCTGGCCTGCTACCGCACGGTATTTTTGAAATCCCGGCGATAATCATGGGTGAGGCGGCCGCTCTCAGTTTCGGCGCCATGGTAATGTTCATGGTAATATTACTCATAATTCGAAAAGAGATTAGAACGGCGCTGCTTTCGACCGCTACACAGGACAAGAGGCATATCTTTCTTTCGCTGGCGCTCTTTTTAATAGTTGGTCCCTTTCACACGGTAATCATTTTAGCATTATTGAAAGAACAAACAAGAACCCTTCTTATGCCCAATCTGAAACAGAATATAAAGTATTTGATGATTGCCTGTGCCCTGCTTCTGCCGGCTGCGGTAATCGAAACCTATATTACCCCACTGTTTCTAATCTGATATGGAGGAGGTATTTTATGAGTGAGCTTGGTCTGGTGATGCCCTTCTGGCTAATAGTTCTTATCTGGCTGGCCAGGACGGTGTGGCTGGTCTTTATCTGTACCCTTCTGGCCTGGCTTGGCGTCAGGACGTTTGATGCCCTTACCCCCCACATTCCCCACCGGCAGCGTATTGGGGAGAGTCCGGTCGCCACCGGACTGTTCATCGCCGGCTTTTTCATCCTGGCGGGCCTGGTTATCCACGGGGCTATCACCGCGCCGACTATCGTTGGCGGCCCCATACTCGGCTACTTTTTTGATTTCCGGAGACTGGGACTTCTGGCCTTGAGCTTCCTGGTGAGCCTGCTGGTCGGGATAGCCCTGTTCTACGCATTGGACAAGCTGACCCCGAAGATTCCCTTTGCCCGGATTGAACAGGAGCCGGTGGCGGTGGGTGTCCACGTCTTTGGCTATCTCGTTTTCTTCGGCCTGATACTCCATGCGGCGCTGACCACGCCCTTATAGGAATCTTTATATTGACCTCACCCCCTTAATCCCCCTCTCCTTAAAAGGAAAGGGGGAAAAGAGAAAAAAAGAAGGGCTCCGCCCCTCTTGAACACCCGTACGCAGATTTGGAGAGAGGTAAAAAGAATAGCTCTGGCTGGAATCTCCGGTAAGGCAGTTACATGAAAAAAGTAAGTATTATACTCGGACTGGTACTGGTGTTAGTCGCCGGGCTGGCGGCTACCGGCCAGGCCTCGGCCACGCCGTCCGCCGGTTTCCGTGAGGTAAACGAGGATATCTTCGACGACTGGGGAGTGAGCCGGACCAGGGCCAACGGGGAAGACGGCTTCTATCAGATATCAGAGGCCGGGTTTCGTCCGGTTATCGTCTTTGAGAGCCTGGGGGAAGAAGCCGACCTGGCCTACCGCCTGGGCGAGCAGATGGCGGCGAAGTACCCCGACCGGCGGCAGAGGGCCGAGGAGATATTTTATTACGTGCGCAACCGGGTAAGATATACGACTGATATTGACCAGTTCGAGCTTGGCGAGTTCGCTCAGAATGCCGATGAGGTGGCGGGCACTATCGAGCAGGATGGCGTGGCTTACGGGGACTGTGAAGACAGCGCGGTCTTGCTGGCCGTGATGTACCAGGGTGCCGGCTACCGCTCGGCGATAGCCGTGGCGCCCGGTCATACCGCGGCTATGGTCTACCTGCCCGAGTATAAAAAGGCCCAGGTTTTTGAGCTGGAGGGCAAGCCGGGCTGGGTCTGGCTCGAGGCAACGGCCAGAAACAATCCCCTGGGCTGGGTGCCGAAGGAATTTGTCGATGCCAGGGTGGCGGTCTATGAAATATCCGGAGAACCGATAGCCCCGGTAAAAATAACCAGGGCGCCACTGACCGCGGTGACCGGGGGTGGCGGCGGGGGCGGCTCGGGCTTTCCTTTCCCGTTTTTCAGCGTCTTTGCCTTCCTGTGGTTTATGTCCCTGTTCCGGAGAAAGCGCCGTCGCTAACCCCTGTGGGTTATCCTGGTTAAGACCTGAGGAGGGTGAGGTAGAAAACCCCCTCCTTTTCTATTTTTATCAGAAAACTACCTAACTAAATG
>DAOWCR010000045.1 GCA_030639445.1 Dehalococcoidales bacterium | reverse complement strand
TTCCATTTACGTTCCTAGATAAATTAACTTCATTTACATAAATTATACTCCTACCTGTCAACTGCTACCATAATTCTACTAACCCCACCCCTCCCTTTCTAATCTTCCCCCTTCCCCTCGCAGGGGAAGGGGGACAAAGGGGGATGGGGTCATCAAATAAAAACCAAAGGGGGCAAGGTCACCATCCTTCCACAGGAAGGACCAGATGTCCTAAAGGGAAGGGGGTCAGGTCGAAGACTCTTCGAGGGAATAGCTCACCCAATTTTTTTTAAAAGAGATAACCCCCCGCAGAGCATCTAGAGAAATAAAGGCCCCTCGGACGTACCCTTCCGGAAGCTTTCACTTCTTGTCGCGGGAACAACGCTCTGACCGAGAAGTAGCTGACTTTACATAACATAAAAAACAATTCCCGAAGCTAGTTAGCCTCGAATTGTTTCCCCAAAATTAGAATTAATAACTTGAGGCTAAAAATGTCCAAATCAATTGGTAGCGGAGGCCGGAGGCAGTATTATTTTTGTACCCTCTCTTCTTAAAGGGTAAACACCCACGGAATGAGGCGGATAGGTCACCATATGTCGTAAAGGGAAAGGAGATGATGTTACCAAAAATTTCTTGACTTTTATCCCGAACTTTTGCTATAGTTTTTGTTTAAAAGAAGTGGAGAATTAAGATGAGCGAGCCCCAGTTCAAGCAGTTACGGCGCGCCTACGGATTTGACGAAGTGGCAATAGTGCCCGGAGATGTCACCATTAATCCTGACCAGACAGATATCGGCTTCAAGATAGATGACCTGGCCTTTGCCATTCCCATTATCGCTTCTGCGATGGATGCGGTGACCGATGTCAACTTCGCCGTCCGGATGAGTCAAGTGGGTGGGCTCGCCGTTCTCCACCTGGAGGGGGTACAAACGCGCTATGATAATCCCCGCGAAGTCCTGTCGGCAATAGCGCAGGCGCCTCAGACCGAGATAACTGCGCTGTTGCAAAAAATTTATTCCCAGCCGATTAAGGAGAGCCTTATCGGGGAACGGATAAAAGCGATTAAGAAAGGTGGGGCTACCTGTGCCGCATCGGCGCTGCCGGCCAATACCAAGAACTTCGCTCCCCTGGCGGCTGAGGCCGGAGCGGATATTTTTATCGTCCAGTCCACGGTGACCACGGCCCGGCATGTTTCCAGGAGCTACCGGGGACTGATTTTCTCCGAGCTCTGCGAGTCCGTAAAAATACCGGTCATTGTCGGCAACTGTGTGAGCTATAGCACCTGCCTGGAGATTATGAGGACGGGGATTTCCGGGGTTCTGGTGGGTGTGGGGCCGGGGGCGGCCTGTACCACCAGGGAGGTCCTCGGCGTGGGGGCCCCTCAGATAACGGCAACCATCGATTGCGCGGCCGCCCGGGACGAATACTTGCGTGAGTCGGGCCGGTATGTGCCCATAATTACGGACGGCGGTTTTCGCAAGGGTGGGGACCTGTGTAAGGCCCTGGTCGCCGGCGCCGATGCCGTGATGCTGGGCTCCATTTTTGCCCAGGCCAAGGAGGCGCCGGGGTTGGGTTATCACTGGGGAATGTCTCACCCCCACCCGGCACTGCCCCGGGGGACGCGGATAAAGGTCGGGAGCACCGGCACCCTGGAACAGATTCTCTTCGGCCCTACTTCGGTCACTGATGGCAGTCAGAACCTGGTCGGGGCTATCCGCACGGCCATGGGTGTTTGCGGCGCGTCTACCATTCAAGAGATGCACCGGGCGGAGATGATAGTAGCCCCGGCCATTGTTACCGAAGGTAAGTTCTGGCAGATGTCACAATCTTCCCGCTGAGTACGGCCTAAAGCTATTCTTCTTCCTCTTCTTCTTCCTCTTCCTCAACTCCAGTTACCGCATTTGTCTCGACGCCAACGCGCGGCAGCAGGGCTTCCAGTTTTTTCCGCGAGCGCGGCGGGAAGGTTAGCTTATCGATTGTCCGGCGCAGTTCTTTCAGGCTCTTGGTCGGCTGCCCGGTCGCCACGGTTACCACGATGCCGTCCACCCCTGTTTTCCAGAGGGACTGAAGCTCACTTTCGGTCACATTAGCGGGCAAAGAGACTAACACTGGCTTGTTCAGCAGGTCAGCCAGACGCTGGAAGAGCATAAGGTGATGCCAGGTAAGCCGGTGTTTCTCCTCCTCCGCGTCGGCCAGGAGCACCGCGTCTACCGGCAGTTCATTGATGGCCCGGAGCAGGCCTTCGTTTATGGAGGGTGCTACCCGCAGGATTTTACCTGTCTTGTCCGGCACCGTTGTCGCCAGCGCCATCTCCGCCGGAAAGACCACGAAATCGCAACCGACCTCTGCCATTGGGATTGTTTCTTCCCCGCGGATGTCTTCCAGCCACGTTCCCCACGGGACACCGGGAAAAGGCCGCACGGGTTTTTCAGTGCCCTTGGCTCCGGGACCCGGCCCGGTGAAAAGTACGGCATCGGCGATGGCGGCATAGTCCGCCAGACGGGCGGCATCAGACCGGGCCAGGCGGGCAATGAGCAGCGGTTTCGATTTGGTCGGGACTGGTCGTTTTGCCCCGAATCCCAGGGATTGGGGCACAACTCTGGCTACCTGGTTTAGCTTGTCTATCAACTGGCTCATCTGGTACTCCGTATATCAGACCATCGCCACCCCGGAAATACTCTGGCTTTAAACTAGTATAGCACAAAATAAATGACTAGAGAGAAAAGCTCAATGCACCGGTTGTTTTATTACCCGTGTCCTTTGTCTCCCTCCCTCTTAAAATATGGTGACCTCACCCTCTTTGTCCCCCTCTCCTTTTATTAAGGAGAGGGGGAATAATTTTGAAAGGGAGGCGAAGCCTCCCTTCGACTCTCCTTGCTCTAGTTTCATAACGTGGATGGGGTGTTTTAACTCTCCTTGTTCCGGGTTGATAATGTGGGTGATTAAGAGGGGCGTCAGCCCCTCTTTTATAATATTCCCCCTCCCTTACTAATGGAGGGGGATATAAGGGGGTGGGTTCCCTAGTAAACAATTTAAAAAGACAGAGAGGTTTGCCAGAGAAGGACGGGAAGGGGAATCCGGGGTGGTGCCGTAATTGCCTGTTGACAAGAAATAGGTCAGTTTGCTACAATTGGCAAAGAGAGGTGGTTGAGGACCTGACACCAGGACAGTGAGGATGATCATCGGGCGGTGGGTGGTGGCTCTTTTTTGCCCCGAAGAGATTTATATCCTGATGGAGTATATTGGCCGGTGACCGAGACGGTCGGGATGGGTCAACGGGAATGGGAAAGACTATCGTCAGGGAAAAGAAAAGAATTAGGACGGCGAGCCAGAAACTGGTAGAAAGCTTGCAGCGCTCTAATAAGCGGCTGTCTGAAGCCAACGAAGAGCTGCAGGAAGAGATTGTCGGGCACCGGTGGCTGGCGGAAGCGTTGCGGGAAAGTGAGGAAAGGCACTGCGCCGTGCTGCAAACGGCTAACGATGCCATTATCTCCATTGATAGCTGGGGTAACATTATTTCCTGGAATCGGGGCGCACAAGTCATCTTTGGCTATACCGAAGAGGAAATATTGGGAAAGGAGATAACTGTCTTAATACCGCGGCAATTTCGAGACGATTTCCGGGAGGGAATGGCGCGCTTGAGCGCCGGGGAGGGGCCGGACTATAAAAGCTGGATGAATGAATTTCTCGGGATGAGAAAAGATGGCAGCGCGTTTCCCACCGAGGTTTCTCTGGCCGAGTGGAAGGCCGGGAAAGACACGTTTTATACCAGTATTGTCCGCGACATCACCGAGCGCAAGCGGGCGGAAGAGGAACTTAAAGAAACGAACGAGCGACTTGACTTGCAGAATGAAGAGCTCAGGGTGCAGGGACAGGAACTCCTGGAGAAAAGTAAGGAGCTGGAAAAGGCCAATCAAGCCAAATCTGAATTCCTGGCCCACATGTCTCACGAATTGCGCACCCCTCTTAATGTCATTATTGGCTTTGCTGAATTGATGCAGGGCCAGGTGCCGGGTAAGGTGAATACGGAACAGAAGCAGTGCCTTGATGATATTTTGGGCAGCAGCCGCTACTTACTGACTTTAGTTAATGATATCCTCGACTTAACCAAGATAGAGTCGGGCAAAGTGGAACTCAGACTGAGAAAGGTTTCCCTACCCGATTTAGTTGAGTCAATAAAGAGCGAAATAATGCCCGTGCTGGCCAAAAAGAGGCAGAGCCTTGAAGTTAAGCTGGGCAGGGGACTTCCCCGGGTTAATATTGACGAGGCCAAGGTAGGACAGGTGCTCATCAATTTGCTGGGCAATTCCGCCAAGTTTACTCCCGAAAGCGGTACGCTACGGATTGAGGCCGCCAGAGAGGACAATTGTTGCCGGGTCAGTGTGATTGATAATGGCATTGGTGTCAGGGAAGAAAATCAGAAAAACATTTTTGAGCCTTTTTACCAGGTAGACCGGCCTCTGAATAATGGGCTGGGAGGCACCGGGCTGGGCCTGACGATTGCCCGGCAGATTGTCGAGGAGCACGGCGGGCGAATTTGGGTGGGGAGTGAATACGGGAAGGGAAGCCGGTTTAACTTCACCCTGCCCCTGGCCACGGACGGTTAACCATATCCCGGGTAAGCCGCCGGAAAATTATTTGGGAAATAGGCCGATGCCGAAAGATAAGATACTGATTGCGGAAGATAACCCGCTGAATATGAGAATGTTTGAAATGCTGCTCAGAGCCAGAGGCTACCGCTCTTTGCTCAAGGCGGTTAACGGGGAAGAGGCGCTGGAGATAGCTATCAGAGAAAAACCGGCTCTCGTCTTGATGGATATCCAGCTGCCCAGGGTGAATGGCCTCGAGGTAACCCGAAGACTGAAGCAGATACCGTCATTGCGCCATATTCCCATCATCGCGCTTACGGCGTACGCCATGAAAGGCGACCGGGAGAAGTTTCTCGGTGCCGGCTGTGACGCCTATCTGTCGAAGCCGGTCAGCACTCGCGAGTTGCCGAAGATGATTGGCCGGATACTGCGGCAGCGAACCGGATACCTGGTGTGAGCTAGAGATGGCTAAAAAAATTCTGGTGGTTGATGACGAACCCGCACTGGTCAGATTATTTGACCGTGTTCTGACCGAAAAAGGGTACGAAGTGCTCAAGGCCGGTGATGGCCGGGAGGCCCTGCGGCTTATGTATGGCCACCGGCCGGACCTGGTCCTCCTGGATGTAGCCATGCCCCAGATGGATGGCTGGAAGGCCTGCAGTCTAATTCGTGACATCTCGGCCACGATACCAATTATCATGCTCACCGGTGAGCATAAGACTGAGGAGGACGTCGTTCAGGGACTTGACTACGGGGCGGATGATTACATCCTTAAGCCGGTGGGATGTAAAGAGCTGGTGGCCCGGGTGCGGGCCATGCTGCGGCGGGCTGAGTTACCTTCTTCGGAAAGCGGGGAAAAAGAAATTAGTTTCAGTGACGGTCTGCTTACCGTGGACATCGCCACGCGTAAGGTTATGGTCAATGGCGAGCGATTAAAATTAACCCCCATAGAGTTCCGTTTGCTGGCATTCCTGCTGGAGAACGCCGGCCGTATTCTCACCTACCATCAAATACTGGGGAAGGTGTGGGGCTGGGAATACGTTGATGACCTGGATTACGTGCGTATCTATATCTCGCACCTGCGGCGCAAAATAGAACCGGACCCGGCCCTGCCCAGGTATATTATTACCGAGCCCGGCGTTGGCTACTACTTCCAGAAGGCCGGTTGACGGTGCGGCTTACCCCGGCGCTTCCGTCGAGAAGCAGCCGTAATCTCCATTTTGCGGAACCCCTGAGAAGCTGATATAATCCAGGATGATATGGCTGTCCAGGTAGAGTTGCTGAAGTCTATCGCCTACTTTTCCGGGCTGCCTCTTACCGAGCTTGCTTTGCTGAAGAACTTTATCTTTGTGAAGACGGCGGATAAGGGAGGGATAGTCCTGTTTGAGGGCGAGCCGGCGGAAGTCCTGTATTTTGTTGTCTCCGGCGTGGTGAAAGTGTTCAAGACTTCGGCCGATGGCAAGGAGCAGACACTCTATTTCATACGTCCCGACGAGTCTTTTAATGATGTCTCTGTCCTGGTCAGTGGACGGAATATGGCCAGTGCCGGAGCGCTGGTGCCGGCGGTCCTCTACGGTATCCGGAAAGATGACCTGGAGGCGGTCATTCGGGATTATCCGCAGGTAGCCCGGAATGTAATCCGGGTGCTATCTCAGAAGGTAGAACGTCTGGTCTCGCTGGTGGAAGACCTGTCTTTCCGGCATGTTGCTGGCCGGGTGGCTAAAATACTCCTGGAGTATACCGGAGACGGGGTTGGACAGAAGCCGCGGCTTACCCAGCAGGAAATGGCGGCGATAGCCGGTACTGCCCGGGAAATGATTGGCCGGGCACTTAAGGTCATGGAAGAGGAAGGGACCGTCAGGTTGGAACGCCAACGCATCGTAATTATGGATAAGGAAGCACTGAAAGAAATGGCCGGGGTAGCTACTTGAGACAAAAGTCGCCGACAACTCGGCGGCTCTGACCTTAAAATATTTACCGGTGGAGACAGATAGATATGGTTGAAATGCCCTTAATAGACCGGGAGAAATGTAACGGCTGCGGCCTGTGTATCCGGGTGTGTTACTGTCAGGCTCTGGTCCTGGTGGATAATGTTGTCACCGTTATTGAGACGGAAGAGTGCGGCTGGTGCACCCAGTGTGAAGCGGTCTGTCCCACCAATGCCATCAGCTGTCCTTTTGAGATAGTTATCGAGGAAGAATAGGGACTCTTCTGCGGCATCAGCCTGCTTTTTCCGGCCCGTTTTATTGAATCCTGATTATTCTGCCCCGGGTTTTACTTCTTTAGCTTCAGGCTGGTATTTCCTTCTCTTCATCATGTCCGCTACCAATTGATTTGGACATTTTTAGCCTCAAATGATTGGTTCTAATTTTGGGGAAACAATTCGAGGCTAACTAGCTTCGGGAATTGTTTCTTAGGTTATGTAAAGTCGGCTGCTTCCCGGTCAGAGCGTTGTTCCCACGGCAAGAGTGAAAGCTGCCGGAATGGGAAGTCCGAGGGGCCCTTATCTCTCTTGATGCTCTGCGGGGGGTAAATTTTTTTGAGAGGGGATGCGCCCCTCTTTCTTTTTCTTCCCCCTCTCCTTTGAAGGAGAGGGGGATAAAGGGGGTGAGGTTGCTAAATAAAACCTGAATGAAACCAAAAAGCAACCCCCAGCCTCTACCAATAGCTTCAATCCGGTATTTGGTGTAAGATATAGGTATTATGAGCGATTCGGTGAAGCGGCTGGCGGTCCTGGGCTCGACCGGCTCCATCGGGCGGCAGACCCTGGACGTCGTCCGTGCCCTGCCGGACCGGTTCCGCGTTGTCGGGCTGGCGGCGGGGAAAAATATCGCTTTGCTGGCCGAACAGATTAACGAATTCCGGCCGGAGTTTGTCAGTTATGCCCCGGGTAACAATGAGGGCAAGGAAGTGCCGGCGGAACTGGCCGGTTCAGTGCGCCAATTCATCTCTCTGGAAGATATGGCCTGCCATTCGCAGGCAGACATGGTGGTTATCGCCACTTCCGGGAAGATGGGGCTGGCCCCGACGCTGGCGGCGGTAAAAGCGGGTAAAAACGTGGCCCTGGCCAACAAAGAATCGCTGGTTATGGCCGGGGAAATAATCATTAAAGAAGCTGAGCGGAGTGGGGCGCAGGTCCTGCCCGTTGACAGCGAGCACAGCGCCATCTGGCAGTGCCTTGAGGGGGAAAAGCAAAAAGCGAGCCGGATTATCCTGACCGCCTCCGGCGGCCCGTTCGCTCACTATTCACCGGCGCAGTTAGCCAGTGTTACCGTTGAGCAGGCCCTGGAACATCCCTCATGGCGGATGGGCCGGAAAGTCACCATCGACTCGGCGACGCTGATGAATAAGGGGCTCGAGGTCATTGAAGCTCACTGGCTGTTCCATATGCCCGTTGACAGTATTGATGTTCTGGTCCACCCCCAGAGCATTATCCATTCCATGGTGGAATTTATCGACGGCTCAATTAAAGCCCAGCTGAGCTATCCCGATATGCGCCTGCCCATTCAGTATGCCCTGTCCTACCCGGAACGTTTGCCCAACCCCCGGCTTCCCCGGGTCGACTGGAGCAAGATTAATAGTCTGACTTTTCAACCGCCCGATTTGGCGGCGTTCCCCTGCCTGGGGCTGGCGATTGAGGCCGGGAAAAGGGGAGGAACCTGCCCGGCGGCACTCTGTGCCGCCGACGAGGTGGCCGTTGAGCTTTTCCTGTCGCGACGTATCGGGTTTGTGGACATCGCCGAATTTGTCGGGCGGGTGCTGGCGCAGCACCAGGTCATCGCCAATCCCGCGCTGGAAGAAATCATGGAGGCCGACGCCTGGGCCCGGGAAAAGATGCTCAAGATTACGGGTGGAGACAGTTAAGGTTCATTAGCGTAGTGGCTTTTCTCGGTATTATCGTGGTGCTCATCATTGCTCATGAACTGGGGCACTTC
>DAOWCR010000078.1 GCA_030639445.1 Dehalococcoidales bacterium | reverse complement strand
CGGCGAAGGGGAGGTCAGGGAAGAAGGCCGCCGCCTGCTGGGGATTCCGGGTAGTGAAGCCCTGCTGGTGCAGGAGATGGTAAAAGGAGACCGGGAACTGGTCTGCGGCCTGGTCAGAGATGCCCAGTTCGGCCCCTGTGTCATGTTCGGCCTGGGCGGCGTTCTGACCGAAGTCTTTCAGGACGTTGTCTTCCGGGTGGCGCCGCTTACTTCCTGGGATGCCCGGGCAATGGTCAAGGAGATTCAGCACCGGAAGATTCTGGAGCCTTTCCGGGGAGAAGCCGCCGTTGACCTGGACGTGCTGTCCCGGGTCCTGGTGACTCTCGGTGAGATTGGCGTGAAATACGAAGAAGTGCAGTCAGTTGACATAAATCCATTAAAAATCCGGCGCAACGGCCAGCCGGTGGCGGTGGATGCCCTGGTCACGCTTGGTTCCGGGAAACAGGCCGTTCCGGAAGAACTTGAAAAATCGTCCCGGAGTAACGATTTGGCCCGGTTTTTTGAGCCGGACAGCGTGGCCGTAATCGGCGCTTCGGCCACGCCGGGCAAAGCCGGGTACGTGGTGATTAAAAATATCCTGGCCAATGGCTATACGGGCAAACTTTACCTGGTCAACCCGAAAGGTGGCGAAATCATGGGTATGCCCGTCCACCCGTCGCTTGCCAGCCTGCCGGACGGCGTGGAGCAGGCCATCATCATGACTCCGGCCAGCACCACCGTCCAGGCGGTGAGAGACTGTGCCGCTAGGGGCATCAAATACGTGGTGCTCGCCGCCGGGGGTTTTTCCGAGGTAGACGAGGCGGGGGAGGCGTTGCAGGAGGAACTTACCCGGGCGATTGCCGAGACCGGCGTCCGCGCCATCGGCCCCAATACCTCCGGGCACACCTCCACGCCGCACCACTTCACCTCGGGTTTTTTCCCGCTGGGTAAGATTCCCCGGGGGAATATCTCTTACATTGCCCAGACCGGCAACTTCGCTACCCACACCATGCGTTACATTACCACCGGGGAGCATTTTGGCGTGGCCAGGGTCATCGGGCTGGGCAACAAGATAGACATCGATGAGAGCGAGGCGCTTGAATATTATGCCGAAGACAAAGAGACCAGGGCGATATTTATGTACCTGGAAGGTATCAAGCGGCCGCGTCGCTTTATGGAAGTAGCCGGCGAGGTGACGCGTCTCAAGCCGGTCTTTCTGCTCAAGGGCGGCAGTACCCGGGAGGGTTCACGGGCCGCCGTGACCCATACCGCGGCCCTGGCCTCGGACGAGCGGATTATTGACGGCGCCCTTAACCAGGCCGGAGTTACCCGCCTATACGACTATTCTCATCTCTTCCTTGTCGCCAAAGCCCTGGCCGTTATGCCGCTGCCCAGGGGCAGCGGGGTGAGTTTCCTGGCGCCATCCGGTGCCATGCTGGTGGTCCTGGCGGATATGTGCTACCAGCGCTGGGGCCTGGAGGTGCCTGACCTTGAGGAGGGCACCCGCCAGCATCTGCAGGAAATCAGCCCGCCTTACATCCGGATGCGTAATCCGGTGGACATCTGGCCCTCGGCTTTACAGCACGGCATCGAATACAGCTATCGGGAGGCGATAGACGCGCTGATGAAAGACGCCAACATTGACGCCATCGTGCCCATTCTGATGCTTACCGATGACGTCGGCGTACCTCCGCTGGACTTTCTCGTCGAGCTGGCCCAAAAGTATCCGGAGAAACCGCTTTACGTAACTTTCAGCGGGGAGAAAAAGCACATGGAGGCGGCCAAGTCCTTTTTGGAACCCAAAGGCGTGCCCACCTTTCCCCTGATTGAGGAGCCGTTTGAGGTTATCTCCATCCTGAACCGGTGCCGCCAGGCGATGACGCGGCCGTGCTAGCCGCTCCTGAATTGACTTCATTACCGGGCATTGCTAACATTAAAGGGTGAGGTGAAAAATGGCCATCAAGACGGCGGTGTCCCGACTTTCTCTGTTTCCGGTAACCGCCGAGGTAAATAAGCAGGGTCATCTGGTAATCGGCGGCTGCGACGCCGTGGCGCTGGCGGCAGAGTTCGGCACGCCTTTGTATGTCTTTGATGAATCAGGCCTGCGCGGCCAGTGCGCCGAGTTCAAGACGGAATTCGGGCAGCGCTACGCGGAGGCGGCCATTGTTTATGCCGGCAAGGCCTTTCTCAATAAAGCGCTGGCGCTCATCCTGAAGGAAGAAGGGCTGGGGCTGGACGTGGTCTCGGGTGGGGAGATGAGCATTGCCCGTGCCGTTGACTTTCCTTTTGATAAAGTCTATTTCCACGGCAATAATAAGTCGGCCGAAGAGCTGGGGCTGGCCCTGGAATGGGGAGTTGGCCGCATCGTCGTTGACAATTTTCAGGAACTGGCCCGGCTGGGTGAGATAGCCCGGGAAAAAGGCGGTGTGCCCGATATTCTGCTGCGTCTGACTCCCGGGATTGACCCGCATACCCACAAGTATATCTCTACCGGCGTGGTGGACAGCAAGTTCGGTTTTACTCTGGCCACCTGGGAAGAGGCGGTGGCGCAGGCCATCTCATCACCCGACCTTAACCTGGTCGGTCTGGGCTTTCACCTGGGCTCCCTTATCTTTGAGATTGAGCCGTACCGGGAAGCTATTGGCCGCGTGCTGGACTTCGCCGCGGAAATGAAGCGGCAGCACGGTTTTGAGATGCAGGAGCTGGATATAGGCGGTGGGTTCGCCGTCCAGTATACGCTGGATGCTCCGGCCCCGCCCATCTCGGCCTATGCCGGGGTGATAGTGCCGGCGCTTATGGATAAGTGCCGGGAACTGGGGCTGGCGCTGCCCCGACTGGTTATTGAGCCGGGAAGGGCCATCGTGGGACGGGCCGGGGTGGCGCTGTACCGGATAGGGACGGCCAAAGAGATACCCGGCGTCAGGCGCTATGTTTTCGTTGACGGCGGCATGGCGGATAATATCCGCCCCGCCCTTTACGGTGCCCGGTATGAGGCCGTCGTCGCCAACAAGGTGCTGGCGGAGGAAGCCGGGAAGGTGACCATTGCCGGCAAGTTCTGCGAGTCGGGCGATATTTTAATCAGTGATATCAGCCTGCCCTCGGTTAACGCCGGCGATGTCCTGGCGGTAGCTGACTGCGGGGCTTACTGTCTGGCCATGGCCAGCAATTACAACGCTTCGCTGAAGTCGGCAGTAGTCCTGGTCAGGGACGGTAAGGCACGCCTTATCCGGCGCCGGGAGACCTTTGAAGACCTGGGCAGGTGTGATGTAGTTTAGAATTTATCTACCTCACCCCCTTTATCCCCCTCTCCTTCCCGTGGTAAATGGCTTTTTAATAGGTAAATGGAGACTTTAAGTGTGGCAGGTAGTCGGACAAGATAGAGTGGTATCCCTGCTTCAGCGCAGCCTGGAGACCGGTTCTCTGGCCCATGCCTATCTTCTGGTGGGCCCCTCTCACGTGGGTAAGATGACGCTGGCGCTGAACCTGGCGCAGGCATTGAACTGTCCGGCGGATGAGCGCCCCTGTGGTGAGTGTGCTTCCTGCCGGAAGATAGCTTCGGCCGGCCATGCTGACGTCCAGGTTATCGGGCGGCTGACGCCAGGCGAGGACTCGGCCGAGGCCAAGCTCATCAGTACCGAGCAGATAAAAGAGATGCAGCATTCGGCCAGCCTGCCGCCCTTTGAGGGCAGGTATAAAATATTTATTATTGAGGGCGCGGAACTGCTGTCCACCGAGGCGGCTAACCGCATGCTGAAGACGCTGGAGGAACCTATCAGTACCGTGGTCTTTATTTTGCTAACGGTAAATGACCGGCTCCTGCCGGCCACGGTGGTTTCCCGCTGCCAGAGGCTGGAGCTAGCCCCCATGCCGGTAGCCGAGGTAGAGTCAGCTCTCAACAGCCGCTGGGACATAGCGTCGTCGAAAGCCAGACTCCTGGCCCGGTTTTCCCACGGCTGCCTGGGCTGGGCGCTGGCGGCGGTCTCCGACGATGGTCTGCTGGCGCAGCGTGCCGAGAAAATGGACCGGTTACTGGAAGTAATGGCGGCCGATTATGAGGCGCGGTTTACCTACGCCAGTCAGCTGGCGAGCCGTTTTACCCAGAACCGGGGGGCCGTTCAGGAAGTACTGGACTTATGGCTCGACTGGTGGCGTGACCTGCTGCTGGTCAGGATAGGCTGCCGTGACTTTATCACCAATGTTGACCGTTTGGCGGCGCTGAATGAGATGTCGGAGGAGTATAGTTTAGCGCCGATAAAGGCTTTTATGGATAGTCTTCGGGCGGCCGGGGAGCAACTCCGGCAGAATGTCAATCCGCGATTGGTGCTGGAAGTACTGATGCTGGATATGCCCGGAAAGGAGGAGCGCCGTCAGGCAAAGCCGGCGGCGCGATTACCAGTAAAGAATGGCTGAGATTGTTGGCGTACGGTTTAGAAGGGCCGGTAAAGTTTACTACTTTGACCCGGCCGGCATTGACCTGCAGATAAATGACGGTGTCATCGTCGAGACAAGCCGTGGTCTTGAGCTGGGGCGAGTGGTCATCGCTCCCCGACAGGTATTGGCCAGCGAGGTAAAAGAACCGCTGAAACCGATAATGCGCAAGGCCGAACCTAGTGACATAGAGCGCGCTCAGGAACTTGAGAGCAAGGCGGACGAGGCGTTAATCGAGTGCGGTAAACTGATTGACGAGCTGAAACTGCCCATGAAGCTAATCTTCGCGGAATATAACGTTGACGGCAGCCGGCTCACCTTTTCCTTCAGCGCTGAGGAGAGAGTTGATTTCCGTGAGCTGGTGCGGCAGCTGACCAGGCTTTTTAAAGTGCGGGTGGAGCTGCGGCAGGTGGGCACCAGGGACGAGGCCAAGCTGATAGGCGGCTTCGGCCGGTGCGGCCGTCCGCTGTGCTGTATGAGCTTTATCAGCGAGTTTGACCCCGTCTCAATTAAAATGGCCAAGGAACAGGACTTGCCGCTTAACCCGATGAAGATTTCCGGCGTTTGCGGGCGCCTGATGTGCTGCCTGGGCTACGAAAGTGAACAGTACCGTGCCGTCAAGGCAAAGTTACCCAGGATGGGCCAGCGGGTGTCCACCACTATGGGGGAGGCGACGGTGGTGGGCAGCAATCCACTCAAGGAAACGGTGCTGGTGGAACTGGAAGGCCAGGCAACCATGGAACTGCCGCTCAGCGAAGTCTCTTATTAGTCTCTGTTACTGGGGCAGGTACTTCTGCCATTCGTGCTTGGTCTGCTGGTACTGGTAGGGAATGTAGAAGGCTCTTCCTCTGGGGTATGACGGAGGACGGACCAGGTCCATCCTGGCTTCCTTCGGGGTTCGGCCGGCTTTGCGGCGGTTACACGGCACGCAGGCGCTGACCACGTTTTCCCAGGTGTGCTGGCCGCCGCGGTAGCGGGGGATGATGTGGTCTAAAGTCAGTTGTCTCGTTTCCTTGCCACAGTACTGGCAGGTGTAATGGTCACGGTTAAAGATCTCGAAGCGGCTCAGCTTCCTTTCCCGGTAGGGACGTCTAATCATATAGGCCAGCCGGATTACCGAAGGCAGCGGCAGGGTGTCACTCACCGTGTGAATAAAACCAACGCCGTTCTCCAGCATCTCCGCCTTGCCCTGGTACATGAGCACTACGGCACGCCGGGCGCGGCAGATGGTGAGCGGCTCGTAGCTCTGGTTCAGTACCAGGACAGGTAGGTTTATCATCTCTGATTTTCTTTCTCCGCCAAGATTACCTCATTTTACTGGAAAATTCCCGGCGGTGCAAACTCACCACAAATATAATCTACCTTCCGTAGAGGAACCGGCCTGGCCGGAGCTGGTGCCATACCTCATCACAGACGGACAGCTCTTCCTCGGATAATTTTATTTCGGTGGCGCCGAGGTTGTCCTCCAGTTGTTTCAGCGAGGAAACACCGCTGATAACCGAGGTAATCGTCTCGTTGCCCAGTATCCAGGCCAGGGAGAAATGAGTCAGACTCCGCCCGTGCTTCCCGGCGGTTTCCTTAAGACGGGCTATCACTTCAAAGTTGGTGTTTGTCCAGTAGCGTTCGCTATACATTTTCCCGAGACGTTCCACGGTAAACCGGCCGTCAGCTGGCGGTGGCTTATCCGGGTCGTGCTTTCCGGTGAGCAGACCTCCGGCCAGGGGGTTATAGACGCATACCCCCACTCCCTCACTGGCGCAGCAGGACAGTAACTCGTATT
>DAOWCR010000005.1 GCA_030639445.1 Dehalococcoidales bacterium | reverse complement strand
CCGGACCGGGAGTTCCTGGTTTCCAACCTGCCCGACCTTGAGTTTATCGGCTTTATCCCTTACGACCCGGCCATTGTGGCGGCGGACCAGGCGGGCCTTTCCCTCTTCGAGGCCAGCCCGCCGGTAACCGGTGAGGTAAAAAATATCTACCGCCAACTGGTGCCGGTGGACCAGAAGCAAACCGCGGAAAATTTACCGCTTAAAAAATAAGTAACAGGAGGTCTCTGTGGCTTACGACGCAACCAAAATGAAGGACTGGCAGATTGCGGAAGCTGCCGAAGCTAACATGCCCACCCCGGAAGAGTGGCGGGGAAAAATGAACCTGCAAAAGGACGAAATTCTGCCTTACGGGAGAATCGCCAAGCTCGATTTTATGAAGATTATTGACCGTCTCAAGGATAAACCGGACGGTAAATATATTGAGGTGACCGCCATAACCCCCACCCCCCTGGGTGAGGGTAAAAGCACCACCACCTGCGGACTTATCGAAGGCATGGGCAAGCGGGGCCTGAACGTCGGCGGCTGTATCCGCCAGCCTTCGGGGGGCCCGACGATGAATATCAAGGGGACGGCCGCCGGCGGCGGCAACGCCCTGCTCATACCGCTCACCGAGTTCTCCATGGGCCTTACCGGCGACATCAACGATATCACCAACGCCCACAACCTGGCCATGGTCGCCCTCACCGCCCGAATGCAGCACGAGCGCAACTACGATGACGAGCAGCTGGCCAGACTCACCAAGATGCGCCGTCTGGACATTGACCCCACCCGGATAGAGATGAGCTGGGTTATTGATTTCTGCGCCCAGAGCCTGCGCAGCATCATCATCGGGCTCGGCGGCCGCATGGACGGTTTCACCATGCCGTCCCGGTTCGGCATTACCGTCAGCTCGGAGCTGATGGCTACCCTGTCCATCGTCAGGGACCTGGCCGACCTGCGGGAAAGACTGAATAACATTACCGTCGCCTACGATAAAAAAGGTAACCCGGTGACCACCGGCGACCTGGAAGTAGGCGGCGCCATGACCGCCTGGATGCGCAACACCATCAACCCCACCCTGTGCTCCACGGTGGAGTACCAGCCCCTGATGGTGCACGCCGGCCCGTTTGCCAATATCGCCGTCGGCCAGTCCTCTATTATCGCCGACCGCATCGGCCTTAAAATGTTTGACTATCATGTCACCGAGAGCGGCTTCGCCGCCGACATCGGTTTTGAAAAGTTCTGGAACGTGAAGTGCCGTTACAGCGGACTTACCCCGCACGTCTCGGTGCTCACCACCACCATCCGGGCGCTGAAGATGCACGGCGGCGGCCCCAAGGTGGTGGCCGGCCTGCCCCTGCCCGACTCCTACACCAAAGAAGACCTGGGTCTCCTGGAAAAGGGCCTGGCCAACATGTTACACCACATCAATACCATCCGGACGTCCGGCATCAACCCGGTGGTATGCATCAACCGCTTCCATACTGACACTGACGCTGAGGTTGCCATGGTGCGGAAGGCGGCGGAAGGGGCCGGGGCGCGCTGCGCGGTATCCACCCACTGGGCGAACGGCGGTGACGGCGCCCTGGAGCTGGCGGACACCGTCAAGGAAGCCTGCGAAGACACGAATGACTTCAAGTTCCTCTATCCCATGGAAATGAAACTGCGGGAGAGGGTGGCCAATATTGCCAAAGTGGTCTACGGGGCGGACGGCGTGTCCTGGACCCCGGAGGCCGAGGCCAAAGCCAAGACTTTTGAGTCCGATAGCAAATACGACGAGTACGCCACCATGATGGTGAAGACCCACCTGAGCCTCACCCATGAGCCGGCGCGGAAGGGAGTGCCCAAGGGCTGGACCCTGCCCATACGCGATGTGCTGATTTACTCCGGGGCAAAATTCCTCTGTCCCTGCGCCGGAACCATCAGCCTGATGCCGGGGACTTCATCTGACCCGGCCTTCCGAAAGGTAGACGTTGATACCGGGACGGGTAAAGTACAGGGACTCTTCTAACCCGGCTCCATACCGTGGCCGGATAAGGAGTTAAATGACGAAAGCGGCGCCAAAGAAAAAAGTGAAAGTCCACTTCAACCCGGACAATGTTGATATTGCCGTGGCCCCGGGGGAAAACCTTTTGCAGGCGGCCATTGCCGCCGGAGTGCATATTTATGCCTCCTGCGGCGGCGCGGGCACCTGCGGCACCTGTAAAGTCCTGATTGAAAAAGGGCAGGTGGAGACCACCCGGACCGAGAAGCTCTCCGAAGAAGAGTTCCAGCAGGGCCTGAGGCAGGCCTGCCAGAGCCGCGTCCTCACCGATTTAACCGTCTACGTCCCGGTGGAATCAAGGCTGGAAAAAGCCGTCCTGTCCCGGGAACAGAAAAGGGTGTCCGAAGTTCTGGCCGCCGGCTGGAGATTCAAGCCCCCTTTAAGCAAGTTCTTTGTGGAACTGCCGTCCCCCACCCCGGAAGACAACACCAGTGACCTTTCCCGATTGCTGAGAGGTCTGAGGCAGCGCTTTAACCTGAGCAACCTGTCGGTGGACTTTGAAGCGGTAAAGAAGCTGGCCAAGGCTTTAAGAGACGGCAACTGGAAAGTCACCGTGACCACCCTGGTCACCGCCGCCAAACCGCGCGCCGGAGACCGGCGCCGGCCCAGGGTAATAAATATCGAGCCGGGAGACACGCGAGAAAAACACTACTCGCTGGCCTTTGACATCGGCACCACCACCGTTTGCGGACAGCTGCTCGAGCTGAACCGGGGCAAGGTCATCGCGGAGGGCATCGCCTATAACGGACAGATAAGCTACGGAGAAGATGTTATTACCCGCATCAACCACTGCCAGAAGCCGGGGGGACTGAAAAAATTGCAGCAGGCGGTGGTCACCACCATCAACGGGGTTATCAAGGAGCTGCTGGCCCGGGGCCGGGTCAGCCCCGACCACATCGGCCATGTTATGGTGGCCGGCAATACCACGATGACCCAGATTCTTCTCGGGCTGGACCCCAAATACCTGAGGCTGACGCCCTACACCCCGGTGGCCAACTTTTTCCCTCCCGTGGAAGCCGCCTCCCTGGGCATCAAGGTGGGCGAGCAGGCTTCCCTTTTCACCTTCCCGGCCGTCGCCAGCTACGTGGGCGGTGATATCGTCTCGGGAATTGTCGGCTCCGGAGTGCACCAGAGAAAAACCCTGACCTTCTTCATGGACATCGGCACCAACGGGGAAATCGTCATCGGGAACTCGGACTGGATGGTGACCGCTTCCTGCTCCGCCGGCCCCGCCTTTGAGGGTGGCGGGATAAAGCACGGCATCGTTGCCACCGAGGGCGCCATTGAAGAGTTCGATATTGACCGGTCAAACCTGGAGCCGAAGGTCAGCACCATCGGGGACGCCAAGCCAAAGGGTATTTGCGGTTCGGGACTGATTAATATCGTCGCCGGGCTGCTGGAAGCCGGCGTAATCGGGCAGAACGGTAAATTTAACCGCGACCTGCCCACCAAGAGAATCCGGCGGGGCAGAGATGGCTATGAGTACGTACTGTCCCGGGCGCCGGAGACCCAGATTGGCCAGGACATCGTTATCACCGAGGTGGATATTGATAACCTCATGCGGGCCAAGGCGGCCATGTACGCCGGCTGCCAGACATTGAGCAAAAGCGTGGGGATTGGCTGCGCCGATTTTGAGCAGGTGATTATCGCCGGTGCCTTCGGCAACAATATTAATATTGAAAAGTCCATCACCATCGGCCTGCTGCCTGACCTGCCCCCGGATAAATTTATTTTCATCGGCAACGGCTCTCTCCTGGGCGCCCGGCTGACTTCCTTCTCCACCGACCTGCTGGATGACGCCCGGAGAGTGGCCCAGATGATGACCAATTTTGAACTCAGCGAAAATGTTGATTTTATGAATAACTACATGGCGGCCCTGTTCCTGCCGCACACCGAGGCCAGCGCCTTTCCCACGGTGAGCAAAAAGCTAGCCAGGCTGACCAGGAACAATCCCAGGCAGAGGATAGTCATTTGAGCACCAATATTGCGGTCGCCGGCAAAGGTGGCAGCGGCAAGACCTCGATAACCGGCCTGGTCATCCGCTACCTGATGAAGTATGGCCCGGGACCGATTCTGGCCGTGGACGCTGACCCCAATGCCAACCTTGGGGAAAGCCTAGGACTCAGCCCCAGACAGACTGTTGGCTCTATTATCGCCTCTTTCAACGAAGAGAAAATAAACATCCCGGCCGGCCTGACCAAGGAGGCCTACCTGGAACTGAAACTGAACGACGCCATGGTGGAAAGCAAAGGGCTGGACCTGGTGACGATGGGCCGGGGGGAGGGCGCCGAGTGCTACTGCTACCCCAACCTCCTCCTGCGAAAATTTATGGACAGCCTGACGGGGAGCTACGCCTATATGGTCATGGACAACGAGGCCGGTATGGAGCACCTGAGCCGCCGGACCACCCAGAATATCGACGAACTGTTCCTCATCTCCGACCACTCGATAAAAGGCGTCCGCACCATCGCCCGCCTGCGGGAACTGGTCGCCGAACTCAAACTGGCGGTCAAAAGACAGTCGGTCATCATTAACTTTGTCCCCGGTGCCATAGACCCGCTCATCAGTGAGGAACTGGCCCGCCTGGACCTGGCGCCCGCGGCCACCATTCCATTAGACGAAGCCATCAGCGAATACGACCTCAAAACAAAGCCGCTACTTGACCTGCCCGATACCTCCGGGGCGGTGCGGGCAGTGGACGCTTTGTTGACCGGGCTTCTTAAACCGGAGAGAATTCAGACCACCAAAACCTGACGAAAAGGAGTTAGCCGATGACGGCACAGATTATCAGCGGCACCGAGATTGCCAGGCAAATCCGTGAGGAGCTGGCACGGGAGATTGCGGAACTCAAAGAAAAACACAACCTGATACCTGGCCTGGCCACCGTCCTCGTCGGCGAGGACCCAGCCTCCCAGGTCTACGTCGGGCAGAAAGAGAAGACCTCCCTGGCCCTGGGCATTTACTCCGAAAGGCATGACATACCCGCGGAGACCACCCAGCCCGACCTGATGGCGCTGGTCGATAAGTTAAACCAAGACCCCAAAATTCACGGGATTCTGGTGCAATTGCCTCTGCCCAAGCATCTGGATGAGACGGAAGTCCTTTACGCCATCAACCCCAAAAAGGACGTTGACGGCTTTCATCCGGTAAATGTGGGCAAATTGATGATCGGGGAGCCGGACTACCTGCCCTGCACCCCCCACGGCATCCAGCAGCTTCTGGTCAGGTCCGGGATTGAAATCAGCGGGGCCGAGGTCGTCGTCCTGGGCCGGAGCAACATCGTGGGCAAACCCATCGCCAATATCCTGCTCCAGAAGAAAGAGGGGGCCAATGCCACCGTCACCGTCTGCCACACCGGGACCAGAGACATTTCCTTTCACACCCGGCGAGCCGATATACTGATAGTAGCCGCCGGTCGACCCAAAGCGGTGACTGCCGATATGGTCAAGGAGGGAGTGGTGGTGATTGATGTCGGCGTTAACCGCATCGGCAAGACAGCCGAAGGCAAAGCCATCCTGGCCGGTGATGTTGATTTTGAGACGGTCAAGGAAAAAGCCAGAGCGATTACCCCGGTGCCGGGCGGGGTGGGGCCGATGACCATAATCATGCTGATGACGAACACGGTCAGGGCCGCCAAGCTCGCCGCCGGCCTGGTTTAAAAGGAGGAAAATCATGGACTATAAAGTGGAAGAGAAGAGCGCCCCGGGCAGGGACAAGGTGGAAGTGCTGGGCGCCACCTTTGAGGAGGGCAGGCCCGAGGTAGGCGGGGAAGCGGGGAAGTGGCGGCAGAAACTCGGCACCCGGGAGGAAAAACTGAAATACCTGCAGACCGGTGAGAGGTACTGGTATAGCAAAGAATGGTTCGGCAGTGAGAAAAGAAAGAACCCGGCTTAAATAAAGGAGGCAAAAATGGCCTTTGAAGTTCCAAAGACGGCCTACAGCGGCCAGATAAAAGAGATAAAACTGGGCCAGGGAGATAAGGCGGTAACCGTCGGTGGGGAGTCATCTTACCCCTTCTATCTCTTCGAGGGCGAGATGCCTCACCTGCCCCGGATAGCCATGGAAGTCTATGACTGTCCCCCCGAGGAATGGCCCGAGGCCGCTCTGGAGCCCTTCGCCGGCGTCACTGACGACCCGGTGGCCTGGGCAAAGAAGTGCCTGAGTGATTACGGGGCGGAGATGATATGCCTGCAGCTGCTGAGCACCGACCCCAACGGACTTGACCGCGGCGCCGACGAAGCCGCCGAGGTGGTCAAAAAAGTGGCTGACGCCATTGACGTCCCGCTCATCGTCTGGGGCACGGCTAACCATGACAAGGACACCGAGGTCTTACGCAAGGTGGCCGAGCTCTGCCAGGACAAGAGCCTGATTCTCGGCCCGGTAGAGGAAGCCGACCACAAGAAGATTGGCGCCGCCGCCATCGGCTACCAGCACACGGTAGTTGCCTCAACGCCCATTGATATCAATCTGGCCAAGCAGCTCACTATCCTGCTGGGCAACCTCGGCGTCCCCGATGAGCTAATCGTCATGGACCCCACCGTCAGCGGCATCGGCTATGGCATCGAGTACTGCTACTCGGTAATGGAGAGAATGAGAATGGCCGCCCTGACCCAGCAGGACGACAAGCTCCAGTTCCCGATTATCTGCAATATCGCCAAGGAGACCTGGAAAACGAAGGAAGCTAAAATTTCAGAGGCGGAAGACCCCAGGATGGGAGATGTCAAAAAGAGGGGTATCCTGCTGGAAGCCATGTCCGCCATGGCCATGCTTCTGGCGGGCGGTGACGTGCTTATCATGAGGCACCCGGAAGCCATAAAACTGGTTCGGGAAATGATTGCGGAACTGACCAAAGCCTGAGGCCAGTTAAAAATAGGAGGGAATGAAAATGGCTGAAGAGAAGGAAACTAAAAGTATTGACCAGGTGACTGTTGAGATGATAGAGAAAGCCGCCCAGGACGGCGTCCGGGTGGTCTTTAGCCGGGCGGAGACGACCAAGCCCTGTCCCATCGGCGCTGAGGGCAGCTGCTGCAGTATTTGCGCCATGGGGCCGTGCCGCGTGCCCCTGCCCAAAGGCAAAGAGGAAACGCCTGAGGAAAAAAAGAAAAGGACGGGCGTCTGCGGCGCCACTGCGGAGACTATTGCCGCGCGTAATTTCCTCAGAAAGATAGCCGCCGGTGCCGCCGCCCACGGCGACCACGGCCGCCGCGTCGTTGAGGCCTTCCTGCTGGCCGCCCGGGGAGAGGCACCGGAGTTCCAGATTAAAGATGAACAGAAGCTGCTGCAACTGGCCCTCGACCTCGGCATTGATATCGGCGACCGCAGCAACAATGAGATAGCCGTTGATATTGGCGAAACCCTGATTAAAGAGTTTGGCAAGCAGGAGGGAGAGCTCCTGTTCTTAAAGCGGGCGCCCCTGAAACGCCAGGAAATATGGCGGCAGCAGGGCGTTGCCCCCCGGGGTATAGACCGGGAAGTGGTGGAAGCCATGCACCGCACTCACATGGGCGTTGACCAGGACTACCAGAACCTGCTGAAACAGGGTGCCCGGGCCGCCCTGGCCGATGGCTGGGGAGGCAGCATGATTGCCACCGAACTTCAGGATATCCTCTTCGGCACCCCGGCCCCGGTGTACAGCCAGATTAACCTCGGCGTGCTCAAACCGGATGAAGTAAATCTCATCATCCACGGCCACGAGCCCCAGCTGGCGGAGATGCTGGCCGTGGTGGCCCAGGACGCCGAGCTGGTGGCCTACGCCAAGTCCAAAGGGGCCAAAGGCATTAACCTGGCCGGCATGTGCTGCACCGCCAACGAGATATTGATGCGCCACGGCGTGCCCATCGCCGGCAACTTCCTGCAGCAGGAGCTGGCCATAGTCACCGGAGCCGTGGAGGCGATGGTGGTTGACGTCCAGTGTATCATGCAGGGGCTGGTCGATGTCGCCAGCTGCTTCCACACCAAAATCATCACCACCGACCACCGAGCCAAAATGGAAGGCGCCACCCATATGGAATTTGATGACCGCCACGCCACCGAGTCAGCCAGGGCGATAATCAGGGCCGCCATTGATAACTTTCCCAACAGAAGCCAGAACGTCCGCATCCCGGATAACCGGACCGGCCTGATTGCCGGCTTCAGCCACGAGACCATCAACTATTTATTGGGGGGGGTGTTCCGAGCCTCTTACCGTCCTTTGAATGACAATATCATCAACGGCCGCATCCGGGGTGTCGCCGGGGTCGTCGGCTGCAATAACGTCCGCGTTACCCACGACAATGCCCATGTCATCATGGTCAAGGAACTGATTAAGAACGATGTCCTGGTACTGCAGACCGGCTGTGCCGCCATGGCCTGCGCCAAGGCCGGGCTGCTGGTACCGGAAGCCGCCGCCCAGTACGCCGGCGAGGGACTGGCCTCCGTCTGTGAAGCCGTGGGCATTCCGCCGGTGCTGCACCTCGGTGCCTGCATTGACAACAGCCGTATCTTAATCGCCGCCACCGCCATGGTCAAGGACGGCGGCCTGGGCGATGACCTCAGTGACCTGCCCGCCGCCGGGGCCGCCCCGGAATGGATGAGCGAAAAAGCAATCTCCATCGGCCAGTATTTCGTCAGCTCTGGAGTGTTCACTGTATTCGGCGTAAACTGGCCCACCCTGGGCAGCAAAAAAGTAACCGATTTCCTCTTCAAGGACATGGAGGACCTGTACGGCGGGATGTGGGCCTTTGAGCCTGACCCGATTAAAGCCGCCAAACTAATGATTGAGCAGATTGATAAGAAGCGTAAAGCCCTGGGCATTGACAAGGCCCGGGAAAGAGTCCTCTACGATATGGAAATGAGACGCGAGCTGGAAGCAGCCTGAGCGTCCGAGAGAGATAAGGGGGTTAAGGTAGATGTCTAAAATTATTGCCTCAGCCGCCATCAGGGGCGCGCATAAGATTTATGACCGCGCGGAAAAGAAGTGGCGGGAGGCCATGGACAAGTGGGGCGCCAACGAACCGGTCGGCTTCCCCAACACCGCCTACTACCTGCCGGTAATCTACGGGATTTTAGGGGAAAAGGTAGAGAAGCTGGGCGATATGGAGAAGATACTGAAGAGATGCCAGTCCCTGCTCCCGCCGCCGGTAAGGGAAGAGCATCCCCTGCCCTACCTGGCGCCCGCCCTTGACGCCGGCATGGCCACCTTTTTCGCCGAGGAGCTTATTGAAGCGATAAGATACCTGGAGCAGCCAGATTTCTATACCAAACAGGAAGACCCTACCGATAACAATATCTGGCTGGGTGCCGCCGATGACGTTATCCTGAGAAAGAGAGGTATTGAGTTCGTTGACGGCACCGCTCCCGGTTTTGCCGCTATCCTTGGCGCGGCACCCAGCAATGAGATTGCCAAGAAAATCGCCCAGGAGCTTCAGCAGAAGAACCTGTATATCTTTATGTGCGCTGAGCATAACGGGAAGCGATTTTCCGAGCAGCTGGTGGAGGCGGGAGTGCAGATTGGCTGGTCCACCCGCCTGGTCTCCTTCGGTCCTGACACTAGCGCCGCTGTCTTTGCCGCTGGCTTCGCCATCAGGGCCGGCTTCACTTTCGGCAGCATTGCGCCTGGTGATTACCGAAAACACCTTATCTATAATAAAGACCGCATCTTTGCCTTTGTCATGCCACTGGGCTATGTTACCGACGAGTGGTATGCCAACGCTCTTGGTTGTGTCAACTACGGCTTCCCTATTATTGCTGATACGCCAATACCTGAGATCTTGCCTACCGGGATTTGCACCTATGAGCATGTCGTCTCCAATGTACCTCACGACAACATCGTCGCCAAAGCGATAGAGGTAAGGGGACTTAAGGTTACCGTAGCTGAGGTGCCGATTCCGGTCGCCTTCGGCCCCGCCTTTGAGGGGGAAAGAGTCCGCGGGGATGATATTTACCTGGAGGCCGGCGGCGGGCGGACCCCGATGGTGGAGTGGGTGACCAGTAAGCGCATGGACGAGGTGGAAGACGGCAAGATTGAGGTGATTGGCCCGGAGATAACCGATATCCAGGCCGGTGCCCAGCTGCCCCTGGCCATAGCGGTGGAAGTCGCCGGCCGGAACATGCAGGAGGACTACGAGCCCATCCTGGAGCGGCAGATTCACCACCTGATAAACTACGCCCAGGGACTGATGCACATCGGGCAGAGAGACATCGCCTGGCTGCGGGTCAGCAAACAGGCGGTAGAAAAAGGCTTCAAGCTGTCCCATATCGGCACCCTCCTCCACGCCAAGCTGCACCAAGACTTCGGCCGGATATTCGACAAGTTGCAGGTAAAACTCTACACCGAAGAAGGCAAGGTGAAGGAGATAGTGGAAAAAGCCCGGGCGGTATACGCCATCCGTGATGCCCGGATTGAAGGCATGACCGATGAGACCACCGACATCTATTACTCATGCACGCTGTGCCAGTCCTTCGCTCCCAGCCATGTCTGCGTCATCAGCCCGGAACGGACCGGACTCTGCGGCTCTTATAACTGGATGGACTGTAAAGCGGCTTTTGAGATTAGCCCCACCGGCCCCAACCAGCCGGTGCCCAAAGGGGAGATTATTGATACCAAGCTCGGCCAGTGGAAAGGGGTAAATGAGTTCGTCGTCAAGGCCTCCCGCGGCAAGATAGACCATTATAACTTTTACAGCATCATCAACGACCCGATGACCACCTGCGGCTGCTGCGAGTGCATTGCCGCCATTCTCCCCCTGTGCAATGGGGTGATGACGGTGAACCGGGAATATATGGAAGAAACCCCCTGCGGAATGAAGTTCACCACCCTGGCCGGCACTATCGGCGGCGGTATCAGCACCCCCGGCTTTGTCGGCCACGGCAAATACAACGTCACCCAGCGGAAATTCATCATCGGCGATGGCGGCATACTCAGAATCGTCTGGATGCCCAAGGCGCTGAAGGAAGAGATTGGCGAGCGGTTTAAAGCCAGAGCCGAAGAGATGGGCGTGCCCGACCTGCTGGACATGATTGCCGATGAGACCATCGGCGTTACCGAGGAAACGATTCTCCCCTTCCTGCAGGAGAAAGGACACCCCGCCCTGACTATGGAGTCTTTACTGGGCTAAGAAAGGAGTCCGGCCAATGCCACTTACCGGAATAGAGATATTCAAGCTGCTGCCCAAGACGAACTGCGGCGAATGCGGCGTGCCCACCTGCCTGGCCTTCGCCATGAAACTGGCCTCGGGCAAGGCGGAGCTGAGCGCCTGCCCCCATGTCACCGAGGAGGCCAAAGCCAACCTGGAGGAGGCCTCGGCCCCGCCCATTCTGCCGGTAACTATCGGGGCGGGGGCGGCAGCGCCCAGGGTCGGTGGCGAGACGGTGATGTTCCGCCACGAGAAAAGGTTTGAAAACCCGCCGGCTCTGGCCATACTCATCAGCGATACCATGGCCGAGGCCGAAGTCAAAGCCCGACTGGACAAGTGCCGCCAGCTGCAATACGAGAGGGTCGGGCTTACCCTCAAGCCGGACCTGGTCGCCCTGAAGGCCGATTCCGGAGATGCCCGGAAATTTGAAGCCCTGGTGAACCAGGCCAAGGGCAGCGGCTGTCCCCTTATCCTGATGAGCGACCACCCGGATATCCTGGCCGCCGGCTTGAAAGCCTGTGCCGACCAGAAACCGCTGCTCTACGCCGCCACCGAAGGTAATATCGACCGCGTCGCCGGTCTGGCCAAAGAAAATTCGTGCCCGGTAGCGGTGAAAGCCTCCGGCCCGGAAGGGCTGGCCCGGCTGACCGAAAAATTAACGGCTGCCGGAATCAGGAATATCGTCCTTGACTCCGGGGCCAGGACGGTCCGCCAGGCGCTGGAAGACCAGGTAATCATCCGGAGCGCCGCCCTGAATAAGAAGTTCCGCCCCCTGGGCTTCCCCACCATCACCTTCCCCGCCGAGATGACCGACGACCCGATGAAAGAAGCCGTCATTGCTTCCATGTTTATCGCCAAGTACGCCGGCATTATCGTCCTGTCCGATTTCCGGGGGGAAAGCCTGTTCCCGCTGCTCGTGGAAAGGATGAACATCTTTACCGACCCCCAGCGGCCGCTGGCCACCACGGAAGGAATTTACGAGATTAACAATCCTACCGAAAATTCTCCGGTGCTGATTACTTCCAATTTTTCCCTCACCTACTTCATCGTCTCCGGGGAAATAGAGAACAGCAAGGTCCCCAGCTGGCTCCTGGTCAAGGATACGGAGGGGCTTTCCGTCATGACCTCCTGGGCCGCCGGAAAGTTCAGCGCCGATATTATCGCCCCCTTCGTCAAGAAGTGCGGCATAATGGACAAAGTAAAACACCAGAAACTGGTAATTCCGGGGTATCTCGCCGCGGAGAGCGGCGGCCTGGAAGAAGAGCTACCCGGCTGGGAAATCCTGGTCGGGCCGAGGGAAGGCGCCCACATCCCGGCCTATCTGAAAACATGGCAATCGTAGGAGGGAGACAATGATCCTTATCGGCGAAAACATTAATATCATGTCGCTGACCATCGGCCCGGCATTCAAGGAGAGAAACCCCAGGCCCGTCCAGGAACTGGCCAGGGCGGAAGCCGAGGCCGGGGTAGACTACCTTGACCTCAATATCGGCCCGGCCCGAAAAGCCGGTGACGAGCTGATGACCTGGGTGGTTAACACGGTGCAGGAGGTGACGGATAAGCCGTTATCCCTGGATACCACCAATCCGGTGGCCATGGAAGCCGGCCTGAAAGTCGCTAAAAGCAAGCCGTTAATCAACTCCATCTCCTTACAGCCGGACCGCCTGGGGCAGGGGTTGCCGCTGGCCAAGCAGTATAACGCCGACCTGATTGCCCTTCTCTGGGGCGCCGAGGGAATGCCGCGCGACGCCAACGAGAGGGCGATGCATGCCGTTAACTTTGTCTACCAGGCCAACGAGATGGGCATCCCCAACGAGAATATCTGGATTGACCCCATCGTCAGCCCGGTATCGGTAGAAATAAACCAGGTGAAAGCCCTCATTGAGTTTATGGCCATGCTGGCGGACATCGCCCCGGCCTGCAAGTCCGTGGTCGGCCTGTCCAACATCTCCAACGGCACACCCGCTCACCTCAGGCCGTGGCTTAACCGGACCTACCTGGTGATGATGCTGAAGTACGGGTTACACTCGGCCATAGTTGACGCCTTTGACAATGACCTGATGGCGCTGGTCAGGGGCCAGAAACCGGAAATCGTTAGGTTAGTGCACCGGATGATGGACGGCGAGAAGCCTGACCTGGCCTCTCTATCCGAGGAAGAAGTCAAGTACGCCAAAACGGTCCGGGTGCTGACCGGCGAATCGCTCTACTCTCACTCCTGGCTGGAAATCTAGCCCCCGGTCCAAAGATAAAACGCATGGAAAGAAAACCTTTGACATCGCCTGATAAACCGGGCCACGGTTATGAGCTCGCCTACCGGCTGGCCGCCGAACAGCTGGCCGGTATGGATGATATCGAACAGCAGTGCCGCCAGTGTGATGCCCGATACCTTGATTCCCGGAGAGCTATCACCCTTGACTACTTGAACCGGCCCTATCTGGTCACCCTCCCCGATGCCGAAATATCAATGATGGATAATAAAGAAGAGGAAGTCCCGCTCCGGGATAAGATTCTCATCCTCCATTACCTGACCGTGGCCAGGGGTACGCCCCTCTCCGGGAAATTAATCGCCTACAAAGAACTGCCGGAAGGGACTAATTACTTTCCCACCTTCTATCACCGGTCAATAAAGCCCCTGGCCGACTGCTTCGGCGGTGAACCCCACCGGTTACTGGCTATGGCGGAAGCCCTGGCCGGACAGAAAGCCGATTACGGTGATGCCGCGGTAACCGTCAATGCCTTCCCCCGGGTGCCGGTAACTCTGGTCCTGTGGAGAGGGGATGCCGAATTTGCCGCCGAAGGAAATATACTCTTTGATAGCACCATTCCCGATTATTTACCCGTCGAGGATATCATTGTCATTTCGGAAACTATCGTCCGGAAGTTAATCAAGCGGTACCAGGCAGAGGTGGTTCAGTAACCCCCGATGGCAGTCATACCTGACGCCGGGGCTTAACCCCAGCCTGGTTAAATTAAAGATAAGAGATAAGAAGTAACGAGGTGCGGAATGGAAACGATTAACCTGACCATTGACGGTCAAAGGGTTGCCGCCAATGAGGGAATGACGGTGCTGGAGGCGGCGATAAAGGCGGGGGTTTATATCCCCACCCTGTGCTACCACCCCATGCTGACCCCGGACGACTCCTGCCGGCTCTGCTTGGTGGAAATCGTGGGGACGGAAGAACTCTCTCTGGCCTGTAACACCCGGGCCACCGCGGGCATGGTCGTCCACACCGACACTTCCCGGCTGGAAGAGGCACGGCGCGAGGCGCTGAAGAAAGTCCTCGCCTATCACCCCTGCGGCTGCCTCACCTGCGAGCGCCGGGAGCGCTGTGGACCTTATGACATCTGCCTGCGCAACGTGGCGGTAACCCAGCGCTGCGTCCTCTGCCCCGCCAACGGGCAGTGCGAACTACAGCGAGTGGTCGACTATATCGGGCTGGAAGGAGAGGAAGTCGCCTACGAGTACCGGAATCTGCCGGTAGATAGAGATAACCCCCTCTACGAGCGAGACTATAACCTGTGCATCGGCTGCAGCCGCTGCGTCAAGACGTGCCAGGAGATACGGGGCATTGAGGCCATCGCTATGGTTGACCATAACGGTCAGCGCTGGCCGGAGCCGTCCGACGGTAAATCACTGGTTAGCTCCGGCTGCAGATACTGCTGCGCCTGCGTGGAAGTCTGCCCCACCGGGGCGTTAATCGATAAAGAGGCTAAATGGCAGCCGGACCTCAACCATGAAGAGCTGACCAACCCGTGCAGCTATGCCTGCCCGGCCCACATTGATGTCCCCCGCTATGTCCGACTCTGCGGCGAGGGAAAGTTCGCCGAGGCGCTGGCCGTAATCCGAGAAAAAGTCCCCTTCCCCGGCGCCCTGGGGCGGGTCTGCATCCATCCCTGTGAGACCGCCTGCCGCCGCGACGGCCTGAACGACCCCATCTCCATAAAATTCCTCAAGCTGGCGGCGGCGGAACGTGACGACCGTCAGTGGCGGAAGCAGGGCAAGTCATCGCCGTCCACCGGGAAAAAGGTGGCCGTCATCGGCGCCGGGCCGGCGGGGCTGACCGCGGCCTACTACCTGGCCAAACAGGGACACGCCGTTACCGTCTTTGAAGCTCTCCCCCAACCCGGCGGCATGATGCGGGTGGGCATCCCTGATTACCGCCTGCCCCCGGAGAAGCTAAACGCCGAGATTGACGAGATAAAATCGGCCGGAGTTGAAATCAAGCTGAACACCAGGGTTGAGTCCATTGAGGCTCTCTTCAAGGAGGGCTTTAACGCCGTCTTTGCCGCCCCCGGGGCGCACCGCGGCATGAAGATGGGCGTGGATGGGGAAGACAGCCCCGGCGTCTTTGACGGCGCCACTTTCCTGCGGGAGATAAATCTGGGCCAGAAGATTGACACCGGCGAAAAGGTAGCCGTTATCGGCGGCGGCAATGTCGCCATAGATGCGGCGCGGGTCTCCCTCCGCCTCGGCGCCAAACAGGTCACCATCGTCTACCGCCGCACCCGGGCGGAGATGCCGGCCAGCGCGGAAGAGGTGGAAGCCGCCCTGGAAGAAGACATAGAGATACTCTTCCTGGCCGCCCCGGTCAGCATCAGCCGGGAAGGCAAAAAGTTGAAACTCACCTGTAACCGGATGGAACTCGGCGAACCTGACGCCAGCGGGCGCCGGCGGCCGGTGCCGATTAAAGGCAGTGAATTCACCACCGAGTTTGATTCTATCATCGCCGCCATCGGGCAGGTGCCGGATATTCCCCCCGAGTTCAACCTGAAACTGGGTAGAGGCAATACCATCCAGGTCAGGGCGGAAACGCTGGCCACCAGCGCCAAAGGCGTCTGGGCGGGCGGTGACGCCGTGAGCGGCCCGGCTTCCGTTATCGAGGCTATCGCCGCCGGCCGGAAAGCCGCCTCGGCCATAGACCAGTACCTCGGCGGCACCGGAGACATTGAAGAAGTACTGGCCCCGGAGAGCCGGCTCGACCTCTGTGTGGGCAAGGAGGAAGGCTTCTTTGACCGGGCCAGGGCGGTCATGCCGGCGCTGCCGGTAAAGCAGCGGGCGGGCAACTTTGCGGAAGTGGAACTCGGCCTGGACGATAAAGCCGCCATCGCCGAGGGCCAGCGCTGCCTGCAGTGCGCCGTCAGGTGCCTGATTACTCCCCCGCCGCTGCCGCCGACCCCGGGCAAGAATAAACACAGGAAACGAGAGAAAGTCGCTGCCAGGTGAATGATAAGAGCCAGCTGACCATCAACGGAGTTGAGGTCAGGATAAACCGGGGAGCCACGGTACTGGAAGCGGCCCAGGTGGCCGGCATCTATATTCCCGCCCTCTGCGCCGACCCTGACCTGGCACCAACCGGAGATTGCCGCCTCTGCCTCGTGGAGATTGAGGGAATGCCGGAGCTGCCTACCGCCTGCACCACCCCCGCCGCCGATGGCATGGTGGTGCACACCGATACCCCAGCCGTTAACGAGGCTTGCCGCGCCGCCCTTGAGCCCATCCTCGCCGAGCATCCCAGCGAATGCCTTGTCTGTGACCGCCGGGAGCGTTGTCAACCTTTCGACATCTGCCTGCGCAATGTCGCCGTGACGGACCGCTGTGTGCTCTGCCCCAAGAACGAACACTGCGATTTACAGAAGGTGGCTGACTACCTGGGTGTCACCGAGATGCAAGTTCGCCCCAAAACCAGGTCACGCCCGGTTGATGACAGCAACCCATTCTTCACAATTGACCATAATTACTGCATTCTCTGCCGCAAATGCGTCCGCACCTGTCATGAAGTCACCGGGGTGGACGCCATTGAGGTCACCCACCAGGGAGAACGCGAGCAGGTAACTCCCGTGGCTGGTTCGTCCCTCTTTGAATCGATTTGCCAGTCCTGCGGCGAATGCGTTGCCCGCTGCCCGGTGGGCGCCCTGACTCCCAAAGAGACCCGCCATCCCACCCACGAGGTAAAGACCACCTGCCCTTACTGCGGCGTCGGCTGCCAGATGTATCTGGGCATTAAAGACGGGCGGGTGATAACCGTCCGCGGCGATAGAGATAATGAGGTTAACGGCGGCCGTCTCTGTGTCAAGGGGCGCTTTGGCGTCGCCGAGTTTATCCACCACCCGGAGCGCCTGACCAGCCCCCTGGTGAGACAAAATGGGAAACTGGCCGAGACCACCTGGGACAAAGCGCTGGACGAGGCGGCCACCAGACTCGGGCAGTATTCGCCGGACGAGGTCGCCGTTATCTCCTCGGCCAAGTGCACCAACGAGGAGAACTACGTCCTCCAGAAACTCGGCCGGGCAGTGCTGGGTACGCATAATATTGACCACTGCGCCCGTCTTTGCCATTCCCCCACCGTGGCCGGTCTGGCCACAACGTTCGGCAGCGGGGCCATGACCAATACCATCGGCGACATCGGTGACGCCGCCTGT
>DAOWCR010000080.1 GCA_030639445.1 Dehalococcoidales bacterium | reverse complement strand
GCGGTCACGGACATAGCCAGTGCCGAGCCGGTGGCCGAGGAAATCAGGGCACTGAAGCGGCCGAGCCTGGCCGTCCCGGCGGATGTGGGCTCGGCGGCAGACGTCGCCGCGCTGGTGGACACGGTGGTGGCCAATTACGGCCGGATTGACATCCTGGTGAACAACGCCGGGATTGCCCGTGACCAGCTCTTGATGAGAATGTCGGACGAAGACTGGGACAAGGTACTGAACGTCAACCTGAAGAGTGTTTTTCTTTGCACCCGGGCGGTGCTGCGGCCAATGATGAAGCAGCGCTGGGGCCGGATTATCAGTATTTCCAGCGTGGTGGGCATCGTGGGCAATCCCGGGCAGGCCAACTATGCCTCGGCCAAGGCGGGTATCATCGGCTTTACCAAAACTATTGCCCGGGAAGTAGGCTCCCGCGGCATCACGGTGAACGCCATTGCCCCCGGCTTTATTGATACCCAGATGACACAGCAACTGGCCGAAGAGCAGAGGCAGGAGCTGATGAAGCGCATTCCACTCGGTTTCCTGGGCACCGCCCGCGATGTGGCCGAGGCGGTGGCTTTCCTGGCTTCGGAAGAGGCGAGGTATATCACCGCGCAGGTGCTGGGGGTGGACGGCGGCATGGCCGGAGTCTAGCAGTGAATACGATTGATTCTTACCGCTTCGGTGAGATAGTAATCAACGGCCGGAAGTACTCCTCGGACGTAATCATTTTCCCGGACAGGGTTCAGGGCAACTGGTGGCGGCGTAAAGGTCACGAGCTAAATCTTGAGGATATCACCGGGGTCTTAGCGGAAAGTCCCGAGGTGCTGATAATCGGCACCGGAGCTTCGGGGGTGATGAAGGTGCCGCCTGAGGTACGGCAGGAGATTGCCGCGCGGGGCATCAAGCTGATGGTGGCGCTGACCAGCGAGGCCGGTGAGACCTATAACCAGCTCTGCCGCTCCCAAAAGGCAGTGGCGGCGCTACACCTTACCTGCTGAACAAAACGGCCTTTACCTACTTTTTCCCTAATAACTCAATGTCCGGGCGGCGCCGTATCCGCCATTCTTTCAGGCACTGGATTACCTCGTCATCACCGGGCTCATGCCAGTACCGGTAGAAATCGGACACGTAGAACTCCGGGGCAAATCCGGCAGTACAGGTTATCACTTTATCCGCAATTTTCTCCACTTTCGTCAGCGCCCCGGCCGAGGCCACCGGCACGGCCACGATTACGCTGCCGGGACGGCCGTTTCGTATCGATTCCACCGCGGCCATCATGGTGTAACCGGAAGCCAGCCCGTCATCGACGATGATAACCGTCTTGCCGCCCATCGCCGGGGGCGGCTGGTTCTTGCGGTAGAGCAGGCTCCGCTGGCGGATATCGGCCCTTACCTGGCTGACCTGGTAGTTTATCTGGTGGGGAGTTAAACTGGCCCTCTTGACGGCTTCCTCGTTGAGAATCATGGTGCCGTCGTCGGTAACCGCACCGAAGCCGCCTTCCGGACTGAGCGGCAGCGGGATTTTACGGGAAATGACGAAGTTAAGTTCCGCTTCCAGGGCCAGCGCCACTTCCAGTGCCACCAGCACGCCGCCATTGGGAATGGCCAGCACGACGGCGGCTTTGCCTTTATATTCGGCCAGTCTGGCGGCAAGCTGCCGCCCGGCGTCATACCGGTTCTCAAAGACTGGCGGCTGTCGGCCAAAGCGCATATCGTCTTCCCTCTAATGTCGCCTTACTCAATTAGCTTAAACCCGGTCACGTCCACCAGTCCCCGGTCGGTGAGCCGGAGCTCCGGGATTACCGGCAGCGCCAGGAAAGAAAGAGTCGCGAAGGGCGCTGGTAGCGTGGTACCCAGTTCCCTGGCCCGCTTTTCCAGCTCCTCCAGCCTGGCCGCCACGGCTTCCAGCGGTTCCCGGGACAGCAGCCCGGCGATGGGCAGACCCAGGCTGGCCAGTACTTTGCCCTCCACCGCCACCACCAGACCTCCCTGCCGCCGCTCAATTTCTTTTACCGCCGCCAGTATGTCCTCGTCGCTGGTGCCGACGGCGATAATATTATGGGAATCATGGGCGATGGAGGAGGCCAGAGCCCCCTTTTTCAAGCCGAACCCGGTAACCAGCCCCCGTCCGATATTCCCCGTACCCTTATGCCTCTCCACCACCACCAGCTTCAGGATGTCCCGGTCGGTATCCGGCACAATAACGCCGTTAACAACCCTGACCTTTTCCATTCTCTTCCGGGTGATTATCTGGCCGGGGACAACTTCAATCACCGGCCTGGTTTCTCCCGAGGCGGCCAGTTTCAAAGCTTCTATGGAGAAGGGCTTGATGTGCACCGTTTTGGTTATGTCACTATCATCGGATGGGACCGGTGAGAATAATGCTTCTCCTTCCCGGGCAACCAGGCGGCCCCGGTAGAAGACCCGGTTTATTTGTAGACCCGGCAAATCATCAAGCACGATTAGATTGGCAAAGTAGCCCGGGGCTACCGCTCCCAGCCCGTCCAGGCGGAAATATCCGGCGGTATTGATGGTCGCCATCTGAATCGCCCGCACCGGGTCGAGACCCCGGCGAATTGCCTTCCGCACCACGGCGTCAATATCACCGTCCCGCAGCAGGTCAGCACAACTGCGGTCATCAACGACAAAGCAGCACCGCTTATAGGTTTTATCAGTAACCAGAGGCAGGAGAGCATCCAGGTTTTTCTCGGAAGACCCCTCCCTTATCATGACGAACATACCTTTTTGCAGTTTTTCTCCGGCTTCCTCCAGCGTCACTGACTCATGGTCGGAAAGAATGCCGGCGGCAATATAGGCATTAAGGTCTTTCCCGGTAACCCCGGGGGCGTGCCCGTCAATAATTTTTCCCCGGGCCAGGGCAATTTTCTCCAGCATGCCGGCGTCACCGCCGAGCACGCCGGGAAAGTTCATCACCTCCCCCAGCCCGATGGCCTCCCGCCAGCGGAGAATACGGCGGATGTCCTGGGGGCCAATACTGTCCCCCGCCGTCTCCAGGTGGGTGGCCGGCACGCAGGAAGGCGCCATCAGGAAAAGGTCCAGCGGCAGGCGGCGGGCACCGTTTAGGATATATTTCATCCCGGCAAGACCGCTGACGTTAGCGATTTCATGCAGGTCAGTCACCAGCGCCGAGGTGCCCCGCGGCACCACCGCCCGGGCATACTGTCCGATGTCAAGCATGGAGCTTTCCAGGTGAGTATGCCCGTTGATGAGACCGGGGGCGACAAATTTGCCGTTCAGGTCCAGCACCTGCTTCGCCTGGCGGTAGTCCCCCACCCCGGCCACCCGGTCCCCGCAAATGGCCACATTGCCCGATGTAACCTCACCGGTAAAGGTATTTATCACCTTGGCGTTAGCCAGGATAAGGTCGGCGGGGCGCTCTCCTCTGGCGGCCGGGATTAAGCGGGCCAATCCGGTGGCCACTAGCCTTCACCTTCCAGAAAGCAGATATCGGGCAGGTTGCGAAACTGCTCGTCGCAATCTATGCCGTAGCCGACGATAAATTTATCGGGGACGGTAAAACCCAGGTAGTCAATGTTCACCGGCGTCTGCCGCCGCGATGGTTTATCGGTCAGGGTGCAGAGCTTGACCGAGGCCGGCTTTTGCTTCCGCAGGTAATCCAGGAGGAAAACGGTGGTGAGTCCGGTATCGACAATATCCTCGATGACCAGCACCTCCCGGTCTTTAATCGGGATACTCAGGCCGTGCACCACTCTCACTTTTCCAGAGGTCTCCTGGCCCCGGCCATAGCTGGACAGCCGGAGAAACTCCACCTCCAGCGGGAAATCAAGCCGCCGGATAAGGTCAGCCATGAACACGAAAGAGCCTTTGAGAATACCCAATAGCAGAGGGTTTTTGTCATGATATTCCCGGCTGATTTCCGCCGCCAGCCGATTGACGGCATCTTCTACTTCCCGCCGGGTGAAGAGGGTATGGAGTTCAGGTTGAGGACTCATCACTACTTGAGATTATAATCTTTGCTACCCGGTCTGTCTACTATGCCGGCGGTAAACTTGACGGCCGGGCGCCCTATCGGTATTATCATTACCAGGCGCAGCCATAGTTCCTGACTGACTAAGGAGCGAAAATAAAGCGGTATGATAGTGGAAATGGTAACCGGCGCCGATGTTGAGAAGGTAGACGGCGTCGTGCAGAGGGCCAAGTCACTGGGATTACAGGTCCAGTTGAACCTGGGCACGGATAAAATAGTGGTGGCTATCCTGGGCGGCAACACCGGACAGGTGCCCACCGATACCTTCGCCGTGCTCCCCGGGGTGGAAAGCGTCACCCGGATTATGAAACCCTACAAGCTCGCTTCCCGGGAGTTCAAGGCCGAGAACAGCCTGGTGTCCGCCGGCGGCGTTGAGATCGGGGGCAAGCGCGTCGTGGTCATGGCCGGACCCTGTGCCGTGGAGAATGAAGAGCAGTTGATGAAGGTGGCCAGGGCGGTAAAAGAGTCCGGGGCCAGTGTCCTGCGGGGTGGCGCTTTTAAACCACGCACGTCCCCTTTCAGTTTTCAGGGCCTGGAGGAAGCCGGGCTGAAACTGCTGGCCCAGGCCAGGGAGAGCCTGGGAATACCGGTCATCACGGAGGTGGTTGACCCTCACGATGTCAAACTGGTCGCCAGGTATGCCGATATCCTCCAGGTCGGTTCCCGCAATATGCAGAACTTCGCCCTGCTGACCAACATTGGCCGGAGCAAACTCCCGGTCCTCCTGAAACGCGGGTTTTCGTGCACCATTACCGAGTGGCTTACCGCCGCCGACTACCTGCTGGCCGAGGGCAATACCCGGGTCATTCTCGGCGAGCGGGGCATCAGGACATTCGAGGACAGCGTCCGCTTTTCGATGGATATTTCCGCGATACCGGTAATCAAAAGATTCAGTCACCTGCCGGTGATAGTTGACCCGAGCCACGCCGCCGGTCATTACTCACTGGTGCCGGCGATAGCCCGGGCGGCGGTGGCGGCCGGTGCCGATGGGCTACTCATTGAAGTCCACCCCAACCCGAAGGAAGCCCTGGTGGATGGCCTCCAGTCCCTCACCGTCTCCGACTTCGCCCGGCTGATGGCCGAGCTGAGACAGATTGCCCAATCAGTCGGCCGTTACCTTTAGCCCGGGGGAATAAAGCGTGGAAAGCGGCCTTACTCTCAGCGAACTAACTCACAGTCATTCAGAATGATGTTTCTTTCGTAGCCAGCGTACTTGCCCTGCACGGTGGCCACTCCTTCTTCGGTAACCTGCCTCAGCTGAGACCCGCGCTTACTGCCAAACGTGCACCGGACCTTCCAGGCGCCACCTTTTCCGGTGCCGGCGAGCAGGATATAGTATATATTAAGATAGTCCTTGACGAATACTTTTTCCACTACTCCCGTCACCTTAAGCGTCTTACTGGTGAGTTTCGCATCCGCGGCCGCCTTATCCGCACTATAAGCAGCGTTCAATTGTTCCACCGTGGCTTCTATTAGACCGGATGCCTTCTCAGGTTTGAGCTCCGGCACCGGCACCGGCTTCGGTTCTGGTTCCGGCTCGGGTTCCGGTTTTGGCTCAGGCTCTGGTTCAGGCTCCGGTTCAGGCTCCGGTTCCGGCTCAGGCTTCGGCTCAGGTTCCGGTTCAGATTTTGGCTCAGGTTCTGGTTCCAACTCTGGTTCAGGCTCTGGCTCAGGTTCCGGTGCTGGTTCCGGGGACGGTT
>DAOWCR010000075.1 GCA_030639445.1 Dehalococcoidales bacterium | reverse complement strand
TAAGATCCTTGAGATAGGGCCATTCACAAATTTCAATGATTTCACGCTTAACACACTGGTCTGGACTGTCTCTATTACCATCGCAATAAAAATGACCGATGAACCACAAATTGTCGAAATATTTCTGTCTTTCGGTCCCCATTATTTCTTCAGCCTTCTTATTAAACCTGAGTATTAATTCGGAATCACCTAATTTGCCCATATCCTGCTCTGAAAAAGGGGGGGGTGCCCCAAACCAAGACAGACTTCATTCACAACTCTCGCATTCACTCGCTCCAGAGGTATAGGAATTGGCTCACTAACCAATCCAAAGAAATTCAGGTCAATAACAAGCATTTTAAGATATAAGGAAGCAATTTTTATTCCAAACATGTGGAAATAGCTTAGCAGAATAACGGTTTGCCAAGTATAGGGTTGGATTTCTTCCAAGCGGGAAAAATCCTTTTGTGTTAGCTCATCCTCCCAGTGATCCTGTAATAGACCATTAAAAGTAGTTAGGTTATGGATATCATCTATAGATGAGAAACGCTTAACAAATCTATTAAATTGGCGGTAACCTTTCACAACGCCACTATACCTTTGAACACCTCCGGCGAAGTTTGAAGCAGCGAGGCAATAGAAATCAGTTAATAGCTTTCTACTGCGTCCCAAAGTCAGCTACTGTGCATTTTCATCTTCTAAACATAGGTGATGTCTTAAAAATGCTAGAAAATATCCTTGTGAATAATCGTTTATACTTAACACCAGTTTAGGGAGCAAGACATGTTTATCGCTCAACATACTATGACTATTATAACTGATGCCATGACGATTGATATAGGGCAGACACTTGATAGGTTCTTGAGTATACAGTTCATTCGAACTTGTGACATAAGATAACATAACATTTTGTCACTTCCCTATTGATAAGGGAGGGGGAAAGATTTTTGAAAAGAGGGGCTGACGCCCCTCTTAAACGCCCCACGTTATTAATTAAATCCGGAGCAAGGAGAGTCCAAGAGAGGCGACGCCTCTCTTACCAATTATTCTCCCCTCTCCTTAATTCAAGGAGAGGGGAGCCACAGGGGGTGAGGTCACCATATAGCCGGAAAGAAGGGGAGCAGGAAGACAGGTCACCAAACTGATTTAGTCAGCGCGTCTCTACCTTTAGCCCGTCCTCTCCCACCAGCTCCGCCAGCCGCTGGTGCAGTTCCGGGCAGTAGTTGGCATTGCTCAGCTTGAAGTGGGTAATCTTTTCCCCGTTGACGACGCTCAACTTAACTTCATCCGTACCGGGAAAGTCCCTGAGGGTGTCCCTCAGTTTATGCAGATTGGCCTTATCACGGTCCTTATCATCCGTCTGGTTCAGGCTGACCACCAGCCGGCGGCTGGCCACGGGAGCGGCACTGGCGGCGGTCTCCTCGGTGGCCGGCGGCGCTTCCTCGGGCACAGGCGCCACCGCTGCTACCTCCGGAGCTACCGGCTGGTAATGGCTCGCTTTTTCGCAGCTTAACTGCAGACGGTCTTCCCTCAGCCTTACCTTCCCTTCCACCAGCAGTATATTTCCCTCGTGCCACAGGTCACTGGTCTCGGCAAACGACCTGGGCCAGACCATAACCTCAACCTGGCCGCTCAGGTCTTCCAGAACGGCGCTGACAAAGGCATTCCCGTCCCTGGTCAGAAGGTGACGAACCGAGGCCACCATACCGGCGGCGTTAATCACCTGTCCGACCAGCTCGGCATCAATCTGCCCGCACAGGGTTATCTCCGAGCCCAGGCGGCCGGCAAACGAGCTAAAGGGATGCTCGGAAAGGTAGACTCCCGTCAATTCCTTCTCCCAGGTAAGTTTCTCCCTGACCGAGATTTCAGCATCCTCCATCTCAAGGCCGGGCATGGGCACGGGCATTGCCTCCCCCCACAGGTCGAACATGGTAGACTGCCCTGACTCCCGCAGGCGCTGCTCACGCTGGGCCAGAGACAGGATACGATTAACACTGTGCAGCAGGGTGCCCCGACTGCCCAGAGAGTCGAAGGCTCCCGCCTTGATAAGGCTTTCGATTACCCGCCGGTTAACACCGCGCAGGTCACAGCGGCGGCACAGGTCTTCAATAGACTTGAACTCCCCTTCCCGCTGGCGCTCGGCGACGACAGGCTCCACCGCCCCAACCCCCACATTCTTGATGGCGGCCAGCCCGAAGCGAATGGACGGAGTATCGCCGTCTTTCTCGATAGCAAAGGTAACCCCGCTGCGGTTTATATCCGGCGGCCGCAGGGTAATGCCCAGGCGGCGGCACTCGGCGGCGGCATCGGCGGCTTTCTCCGGCTGACCGGCGTGGATGGTCAGGAAAGCGGTCATATACTCCGCCGGGTAGTTAGCCTTGAGATAGGCCGTCTGGTAGGCAATGAGAGCATAGCTCACACTGTGCGCCTTATTGAAAGCGTAGCCGGCGAAGGGCTCAATCAGGGCAAAAATATCGCTGGCTACCTCGGTGGAGAAGCCGTTTTTCTTCGCCCCGGCCATAAAGTTACGCCTTTCCTTCTTCATTACCTCGGGAATTTTCTTCCCCATGGCCTTGCGGAAAATGTCCGCCTGCCCCAGGCTGTAGCCGGCGAAGGTGCGCACGATAAACAGCACCTGGTCCTGGTAGACAATTACCCCGTAAGTCTCCTCAAGAATACCGGCCAGGGCCGGGTGGGGATAACGAATAGGCTCAAGGCCATGCTTGGCCTTGATAAAGGTCGGGATATGTTCCATCGGTCCGGGGCGGTACAGGGCCACCATGGCGGCAATATCGCTGAAGATAGTCGGCTTCAGCTCTTTGATGTAGCGGCGCATACCCGCCCCTTCCAGCTGGAAGACACCGGTGGTTTCCCCGGAGGACAGCAGATCAAAGGTCCGGGCGTCATCCATCGGGATATTATGCAGGTCAATATCAATGCCGTGACTCCGGGAGATAATCTCCTCCGCCTTGCCCAGGATGGTGAGGTTGGCCAGGCCGAGAAAGTCCATTTTCAAAAGGCCAATCTGGGCGATATCTCCCATGGAGAACTGGGTCATCACCGATTCCTGGCCGTTTACCTTGCTGCCCCATTGCAGTGGCACGTAGTTGGTGAGAGGCTCTTTCGAGATGACCACCCCGGCGGCATGAGTACTGGCATGGCGGGCAACACCTTCTACTTTTTTCGCCGAGTTAACCAGTTTACGAATGACGGCATCTTCATGGTAAATATTCTTGAGCTCGCTATTTTCGTTTAAAGCCCGGTCCAGAGTCATCGTCGGCGAATAGGGAACCAGCCGGGCCACGCGGTCAACGTCACTGTAAGGCATACCCAGTGCCCGCCCCACATCCCGGATGGCGGCCCGGGCACCCAGCGTGCCAAAAGTGATAATCTGGGCAACATGGTCCTGCCCGTATTTCTGCGAGACATAGGCGATTACCTCGTCGCGGCGGTCGTCCTGAAAGTCCAGGTCGATATCCGGCATCTCCTCGCGCTCTTTATTGAGGAAGCGCTCAAAGACCAGTTGGTGCTCAATGGGGTCCAGCTCAGTAATGCCCAGGCAGCGCAGGACCATGCTGGCCGCGGCGCTGCCTCTCACGCCGAACAGGATATGGCGCTCCCGGACAAAAGAGATGATATCCCAGACCACCAGGAAGTAATTGGCAAACTGGGTATGCTCGATTACCTCCAGCTCCTCGTCAAGCCGCTGTTCTATCTCCGGGGTGGACTGCGGGTAGTAATGGGGCAGGCTCTGATGGCAAAGGTCAGCCAGAAACTGGTCCGCGGTTTTTCCTTCCGGCAGCTCTATCTCCGGCAGATGAAGACGCCCGAACTCCAGCTTGAGGTCGCACATCCCGGCAATACGCCCGATGTTCTCCAACGCCTGGGGGATATCCCGATAAAGCTCGGCCATCTCCTCCTGGCTTTTCAGGTAGAAGAAGTCTCCGGCCATCTTCATTCTCTTTTCATCATTGACGGAGGAGTTAGTGCCGATACACAGCAGCAGGTCGTGAGCCGGGGCGTCTTCCCGGTTGATATAGTGGACGTCATTGGTCGCTACCAGAGGAATATCAAGCTCATCGCTCAGGGCCACCAGGGCCTGGTTTATCGCCTCCAGCTCGGGCATGGGGTGTCTCTGTATCTCCAGGTAGAAATCCTCAAATGTCTGCCGGTACCACCGGGCCGCCTGCTTTGCCTCCGGAAGACGCCCACCCAGGATGAGCTGAGGGACCTCACCTTTGATACAGGCGGTAAGCGCAATAAGGCCTTCGTGGTATTGCTCCAGGAGTTCCCGGTCTACCCTCGGTTTATAGTAAAATCCCTCGAGGTGCGCCCTGGAAGTCAGCTGGATTAAGTTCTGGTATCCGGCCTGATTCTTGGCGAGGAGAACGAGGTGGTTATTGTCTTTATCACCGACATCACGACTGAACCGGCTGCCCCGGGCGAGATAGACCTCGCAGCCGATGATAGGCTTTATCCCGGCCGCCATGGCCGCCCGATAGAACTCAATCGCGCCATACATGACGCCGTGGTCGGTGATGGCCAGGCTGTCCATACCCAGCTCTCCCGCCCGCGCTACCAGCTGCGGAATACGGCACATGCCGTCAAGCAGGCTGTATTCGGTATGGACATGGAGATGAGTAAACACGGCACCCTCTATTTCAGCGCTGAAGTAATTATAACACAGGGCCTGCCCCCGGGATATTCCCGGCACGGAGGCCAAGAGCCATAGAGAGACATTTAAAAAGGGCAAAACTCTTTCAAGCTTTTCCTTAGATATTTATTTAAATCAGGTAACCTCTTCCTCAACGTAATCTGACAGACCGTTGACAAGACCGGTCCGGCGGGATAAAGTATTTACTACGCTATCAAATCACCGAAGAAAGAAATATGCTGACCATCAGGCAGGCCACGCCGGACGACCTGGGCGCCATTACCGAAATCTACAATGACGCCATCCTCAACACCGTGGCCACCTTTGACACCCAGCCGAAGACCCCCGAGGAACAGGAGGCCTGGTTTGCCGGCCACGGCCCGAAATACCCCTTACTGGTGGCCGAAGATGACGGCCTTATTATCGGCTGGGCATCTTTAAGCATGTGGTCTGACCGGTGCGCCTATTCGGATACCGCCGAAGGCTCGCTCTACGTTAGCCAGGAATACCGGGGTAAGGGCATCGGCCGGAAGCTCATAGAAGCTATTATGGCGGCGGGGCAAAAGGGCGGCCTGCACACCGTGATTTTCCGAATCACCGAGGGTAACGAAGCCAGCCTACACCTGGCCGAATCGGTAGGCTTCGAACAAATCGGCGTGATGAAAGAAGTCGGCCGGAAATTTGACCGGCTCCTGGACGTATACCTGATGCAGAAAATCTATAATACCCCTTAAATAACGCTGATAATTCCGGCGCCAGGACAGCACCAGAGAGGCCAGGCCTCTCTTTTTCATATCCCTTCTTCTCCCCTGATTGTCACCACGGCCACAAGAAGATATACTATCCTTAGAACAAATTTTACGAGAAAAGATATGCCCGAGTTTGAAATCGTTTCCGATTTTAAGATGACCGGTGACCAGCCCCAGGCAGTGGATAAGCTGGTGGCGGGTCTGAAGCAGGGCTTCCGGCACCAGACACTACTCGGGGTTACCGGCAGCGGTAAAACATTTACCATGGCCAACGTCATCGAGCGGGTGCAGCGACCCACCCTGGTCATCTGCCACAACAAGACACTGGCCGCCCAACTCTCCAGCGAGTTCCGGGAGTTCTTCCCCAATAACGCCGTGGAATACTTCGTCAGCTACTACGACTACTACCAGCCGGAAGCCTACGTGCCGCGCACCGATACCTACATCGAGAAGGAGATAGACATCAACGAGGAGATTGACAAGCTGCGCCACGCCGCCACCCGCGCTTTATTCGAGCGCCGTGACGTTTTGATTGTCGCCTCGGTATCCTGCATCTATGGCCTGGGTGACCCCGAGGAATACCACAATTTTGTCGTCAGTCTGAAGCGCGGTGATAGCTTCGACCGGCAGAAGCTCCTGCGCCGGCTGGTGGACATGCAGTACGAGCGCAATGACATTGATTTCACCCGGGGCAAGTTCCGGGTGCGCGGTGATACCCTAGAAATCCAGCCGGCTTACGAGGAGCTGGCCCTGCGCCTTGAGTTCTTCGGCGATGACATTGACCGCATCGTGCAGATAGACCCGCTCACCGGTGAGCTGCTCACCGAGCTGGCGGCGGTGGATATTTACCCCGCCCGGCACTTCGTCACCCCCCACGATAAACTGGTGCGGGCCCTTGAGAGCATAGAGAAGGAGCTGGCCGAGAGTTTAGCCGAGCTGAAAGCCCGGGGGAAATTGCTGGAAGCCGCCCGGCTGGAAGCGCGCACCAACTATGATTTAGAGATGCTGAGGGAAGCGGGCTACTGCAACTCCGTGGAGAACTACTCCCGCCACCTGTCCGGGCGCGCTCC
>DAOWCR010000114.1 GCA_030639445.1 Dehalococcoidales bacterium | reverse complement strand
TTCCCGACAATAAATAGGGGTACACCTTCTTTTGAGAAATTCGTTTATGAGCTTCGCTTCCTCAGGGTTTTTAGTAACCACATCCCCCTTTGGTTACTTATTGGGATGACCCTATACCCCTTTATCCCCCTTCCCCTTTAGAAGGGGAAGGGGGAGTTTTTGAAGAAGAGGGGCTGACGCCCCTCTTAGACACCCCGCCTTATCAATCCAGAGTCAGAAGAATCAAAACGCCCCACTTTATTAACCCGAAATAAGGAGAGTCTGCCCCCCCACATTGTTAACCCAGGGTAGTGAGAGCTAAAACGCCCCATATCATTAACTCAGAGTGGGGAGAGCTAAAACTCCACGTATTATTAACCCGGAGTAAGGAGAATTAAAGAGAGGCAAAGCCTCTCTTATAAATTATTCCCCCTCTCCTTATCAAAGGAGAGGGGGTCAGGGGGTGAGGTCACCATATACCCTGAGGAGAGGTGGGTAAAGAAGGTGGGTTAATAAATAAATGGGGTAAGGTCAATAGGTTAGCGCTGCTTTACAGATAGCCTGGCTTTGGCTACAATAATAATGCGGTTGTTACAAGTCACCGGAAGGAAGTGTCCGCCATGATTAAGGCTGTCTTTTTTGACCTTTATAATACCCTGGTTCAATATGAACCTCCCCGGGAAGAGCTTCAGGCGAGGGCGCTGCAGGACTTCGGCATCGAGGTAACGGCGGAGGCTCTCCGCCGGCCCCTGACCGTGGCTGACGAATATATTTATGGGGAGATTGCTCGTGGTTCTTTAAGCCAGCGGTCAAAAGAAGAGCAGACGGCCATATGGGTTAAGTATGAGGGCGTACTGCTCAGGGAAGCGGGCATAGAAGCCGACGAACCGCTCATCCTGGGCCTGCTCGGGAAAATGCGCCAGTTCGATATGAAGCTGGTGCTCTATGATGACGTTTTGCCGGCCCTGGCCGACCTCAAAGGTCGGGGACTGCGCCTGGGCCTTATCTCCAACATAGACCGTGATATGACTTCCCTTCTGGAGGAGGTCGGGTTGTCGTCAAGGTTACCGGTGGTGGTGACCTCGCAGGATACGGGCTATAACAAGCCGCACCCGGAAATATTCCGGGAGGCGTTAAAGCAGGCCGGCGTCCAGGCTTCGGAAGCGATATACATCGGCGACCAGTACCAGATAGACGTGGTCGGCGCCAATCAGGTCGGCATGAAGGGTATACTGCTGGACCGTAACGGCTACTTTGAGCGGATTACCGACTGCCCGCGGGTCCGGAGCCTGGCTCAAGTGGTGGAGTACCTGTAAGCCATGAAGACCGGAAATCCCGGCCCTGTTTAAATTTCCAGACAGGTTGCCTGGTGGCCGGTAGTGCCCGGCCTGGTAGTTCTGCCGCTGGTTGCCTGCGGACCGGAGGCACCAATAACGCCAGAGGAGGGAGAGATGAGCTTATCGGTATCCAGTTCGGTATTTCAGGAAGGTAATCCTATACCCGCGAAATACAGCTGCCAGGGGCAGGACGTTTCGCCGCCGCTCGGGTGGGACGAACCGCCGGCCGGCACCCGATCCTTCGCCCTGATTGTTGACGACCCGGACGCTCCAGTCGGAGTTTTTACCCACTGGGTCCTGTTTAACCTGCCCGCCGACTGCCGCGAGTTGCCGGAGGCAGTGCCGACCCGGTCGCCGCTGGCCAGTGGCGCGGTGCAGGGTAAAAATGACTTCGGCAAAATCGGCTATGGCGGACCCTGTCCGCCGCCGGGACGCCCGCACCGTTACCAGTTTGCCGTCTACGCGCTGGACGGACCGCTGGATTTACCAACCGGCGCCTCGAAGCAACAGGTCCTGGCCGCGGTGGCGGGGCATAGCCTCGCCCAGGGTACGCTTACCGGCACCTACCAGCGGTAGCCGTGATGGTGAAGCGGCCGTCTCTAGTGGCTCGCTTCTTCGACCAGGGGGCAGTCGTGGCATTTGCCCTGGGAGCACCGGGTTTGATAGATGTGGATTAGCCCTTGTTGTCGCCGGGCCGAGTTGACCAGGTTAATGTTAAGACCAAGCTGTTTGGTCATGTGCCGTTGCAGGGTGTTGGCTAATAGCTCGGGATATTGCCGGTAAAGGTCAAAGGACTTTTCGGCAAGTTCTGACTGAGCGGTCAGTTTGCCCCAGGCATAGGTGAAGGGCAGGAGCACGTTAACGGAGATATCCGCCGCCCGGGTGTTGCCGAGAAGGGTTGGGATGCCCAGCCGGCTGCCAGCGCCGAGGTCAAAGTGGCTTGCCCAGTAGCCGTTGGCGGTTATCATCAGTATCTTGGCCAGTTCGCGGTGCCCTCTGTTTAGTGGCGTGTCCCTTACCTTGTGCACGACCTCTTCCAGTATCCCTTTTTCCCGGTGGCGGAGGACAAGGTAGCTCATCGCCGCGATACGCCGGACGGGGGAGTTGTTCGGTCTGACCTTAAACAGGTGCCAGTTGCTGGCCGACATTACTGGAGTCCGCTGAGAAGAGACCCAGAGCTTCTCCAATTTGGCTGCCCAGTCGTCTACCGGTTTATTTTTTGGGGGCCAGCTGGGGCGCTGCGATGGCAGCAGTCCGGCGGTGCCCAGCAGCAGGGCTTGCTGCCGGGCAAGACATTCCTCGTCCGATATTTTGCTTCGAGCCAGGGACTCCAGGATTTGAATTGGCAGCCGGCGGGCCAGCTCCAGGAAGGGGAGCTTATTCCGGGAGTACCCCAGCGCCCCCATTATCCCCCGGTAGAGTGATTGACCTGTTTCCGTCTGCGCTAAGTCGGCCCGAAAACCGGCCGCTTTGGCGAAGAACCGTGCCTCTCCGGCACTGTCCAGAAAGCGGGCAATGGTCTCTGTCGGCCGGTGACTTGCCGCCTGGCGGCAGGGCAGATTTGGGGTGGCCGGATGGCGGGGCAACCTCTTCAGGAGCTTGTCAAGTGCCAGAATAGGCACTTTTTCCCCGTTCTGGAGGCGGGTAGCCGTCGGGCCCGTGTCTCGCCACATCACCACGTGAGGAAAGTAAAACTGCCTGCGAAGTGTTACTCAATATCCGTATAGCCCCGCCAAGCAGTATTTTACGATAGTGGTATTGGTAAATCCACGGGTGAAATTATTGCTGATACTTGCCTTGAAGCAAATAACGAGCAATTAAAAACAGAAAGGAGGTTATTATGCTAAAGGTATTAAGCACCAAACTGAAGTCAGAGGACGTAGACCGCTTTGCAGCAATGGCAGAGCAGCAAGGTGAATCAAGGTCCGGGCTATTGAGGCATTTAGTGCTGGACTATCTGGATGGTGGCAGTAAAGCGGACGGGGTAGCCTCTACTGGTACATCCAATCCAGCTAATTCCTCAAATAAAGGCTGGCTGATACACGGTGAAGGTCTACATAGCGAATATCTACCACCGGTCCACCACCAACCGCAGACCAAGACGCAGAAATCCACTTCTACGGTAGATAGCGGTCTACCAATACACGAAGATGTAGACCGCCCTTCGAACCCCTTTCTTTTGCCCATAGATAGACAACCCGTCTACCGTAACGCCGAGCCAGGTAGACCCGCCACTTCGCCCAAACAGTCATCAGATCGTGGCTGGCTGATACTCTTAGGTCTACTCGTGTTGGGTCTAGGGTCAGGGTCAACAACCGCTGTAGACTGTGCTGCCGAGCCT
>DAOWCR010000022.1 GCA_030639445.1 Dehalococcoidales bacterium | reverse complement strand
TCAAAAGCCAGGCTTCAGGCAAATTATAACATTGTTTGGCTTATACCGGTGCGGAAACAGTCCCTGTACCGGAGGCGTGATTATAGCCTGTCCGGGTCATAACGGAGGGTGTGATTGTGCCAATTCGGGCAGTTAAAGTATAATAGTCTCAGTCCGGACCGCGAGAAACGACTGGAGCCTGGTTTTAAGACTCTGTTGGCCCGGGAGACAGGCCCGTTGGTGGAGAATAAGATAGAAAAGACTCTTTCCCAAAAACCCCGGATTTTTTATGGCTACCGGATACTGGTAGTCGCTTTTTTGTGTGTTTCCGTTTTTTCCGGGTGTGGTGTCGGTGTCTTCAGTCTGTTTGTGAAACCCCTGCAATCGGACTTTGGCTGGGGGCGGGGAGAGGTAATGGTCGGCTTCAGTATCCTCTTCCTGGTTATGGGTATAGCGTCACCGTTTATCGGGGGACTGATTGACCGCTATGGAGTAAGGGGAGTTATTGCGGCAGGCGCTTTTGCCGGAGGCCTCGGCCTTGCCTCGCTGAACCTGATGCAGAGCCTCTGGCATTTTTACGGGGCCTACGTGATTATCGGAATAAGTATGGCCGCCATAGGCCAGATCCCGGCCAGCGCCGTCGTGGCCAACTGGTTTAGAAAACGCCGGGGCACGGCCATAGGCATAATGTCAACCGGGATAGGCGTCGGTATCCTGGTTATGGCACCGCTTATCGGCGGTCTCTTTATACCTAATTTTGGCTGGAGGGCGTCTTATCTGGCCCTGGCCCTGCTAATGTGGCTGCTTATCCCTCTGGTCATATTGGTGGTCCGAACCAAGCCGGCAGACATGGGGCTTTACCCTGATGGTATCGCAGCCCCGGAGGATACGGCGGGAGATGAGGTATCGTCCTCCGCCTCCGGTGGTTTTAGCCTGAAAATGGCCCTGGGCACCTCGGCTTTCTGGTTGATTGCGGTCACTTTTTTCATAAGCGGTGGTAGTTCCCTCGGTGTCATCCAGAACCAGGTCCCTCATCTTCAGGATATCGGTTTCTCCCCGGCGATGGCGGCGATGGCCTTTACCGGTCTCGGCCTGGGCAGCGCCATCGGCAAATTCGTCTTTGGCTGGCTGTGCGACCAGATACCGGTGAAATACGCCTGCGCCATTAGCCTTGCCCTGCTGGTAGCGGCCACTCTTATCTTTATGAGCGTGAAACCGGCGTCACCTCCGGCTATTATCTGGCTGTATTCGATTGTTCTGGGGCTGGGGGCGGGCGGCTGGTTTCCCACCATGGCAATGCTGGTCAACACCAACTTCGGCCTGGCTTCATATGGGGCCATCTTCGGCATGATAACCTTTTCCCAGAGCGTGGGCGGCGCCATCGGCCCTCTTTTTGCCGGCTATATGTACGACACCACGAATAGCTACTACGTGGCTTTTACCGTTTTCCTGATATTATTTGTCGTGGGCATAATTGCCATATCGGTAGTTCGTCACCCCAAAGTACCAGGATAAAGGGCGAAAGCTCGCCATTAAAATTAGTATTTTGTCCGGAATATAGCTATAATAACTGCGGGAACGGGGGCGGGCAGCCTCCGATTTTTATCACGGCAAGACAAATTCCAGGTTACCTGGTTTTCTAATCTGAAAGGAGGATAGTAAAACATGCCATACGGTAGCGGCAAATACACTTACGAGCTGGTGGACGGGTGGGCCAAACTGCCCGGGGAGTGGACCTTCAAAGATGCCTGCAGTGTTACCACGGATGCGCAGGACAGGGTGTATATCTTAAGCCGGAGCGAGCACCCGGTATCGGTCTTTGACCGTGAGGGCAACTTTCTGTATTCCTGGGGAGAAGGCCTCTTCCAGCGGGCTCACGGCAGCGGCATGGGTCCTGACGGTTCTGTTTACTGCACCGACGACATGCTCCATATCGTCTATAAATTCACCCCAGAAGGCAAGCTAATCCAGACGCTGGGCAACAAGAACCAGCCTTCGGATACCGGCTATGTGCTGGACTATATGGATTTTTTCTGGAGCTTGACGACCATAATGCGGGGTGCCCCGCCGTTCAATCGACCGACCGGGGTGGCGATAGCTGACTCCGGGGCAATCTATGTCTCCGACGGTTACGGCAACGCGCGGGTGCACAAGTTCTCCCCCGAGGGAGAACTGCTTCTGTCCTGGGGCGAACCGGGCTATAAGCCGGGCCATTTCCAGCTGCCCCACGATATCTGGGTGGACCGGCAGGAACGGGTATGGGTTCCAGACCGGGAGAACAGCCGAATCCAGATTTTTGACGCCCAGGGTAAATTCCTGACCCAGTGGGAGGACCTTATTCGGCCGACCGACCTGTTCATCGATGATGAAGGCACGGTGTATGTCTGCGAGCTATGCGAGCGGGTGAGCATATTCAGTAACGATGGCCAGCCGCTGGCGCGCTGGGGCAACGGGGCGGGAAAGGACATGGCCAAAGCCCTGTTTATTGCCCCGCATACCATCGCCGTTGATTCACGGGGTGATGTCTATGTGGGCGAGGTCTCCTACGCTGCCAAAGGAATTGACAAAGGCGCCAGGACCGTGCAGAAGTTTGCCCGGAAGACCTAGACAGGAGTGTGAGCGGCCGGGCGAGTAGACATCCCGGGTGTGTCCGGCCTGCCTTTGGGAAAATAAATAATTTATCAGGAGGTTGCCGATGAAAATTACTGATTTGCGCGTTCTGCGGATGCAGGGCGGGATTGCCAACTGGACCTTCGTCAAAATCTATACCGATAGCGACGTTACCGGTGTCGGTGAAGCCAGTATTGAGCGCTATGATGAGGCCGTGGTTAAAGTGCTGGAGGAATTCAAGGACTTTCTGGTGGGTAAGGACCCTTTCCAGATAGAATATCTGTGGAATGCCCTGTATAAGTCGGCCTTCTGGTACGGGCAGCTCATCGTCCTGACCGCCCTGAGCGGCGTGGAACAGGCGCTGTGGGACCTCAAGGGAAAGGCGCTGGGCGTGCCGGTCTACGAACTGCTGGGTGGAAAACTGCGGGACAAAGTGAGGGCTTACGCCAATGCCTGGGCTTTCCAGGGGCCGCCCACCCTGATGACGGCCCAAGATACTCCGGAGGCGGTGGCCAAAAATGCCCAGGAGATGGTGGCCAGGGGTTTTACCGCCATGAAGTGGGACCCCTTCCGGGACGGCGGGCAGGTCATCTCCAAGAGCGAGGAGGAGTTTGCCATTGACTGTGTTAAGACGGTGCGGGAGGCGGTGGGTCCCTCTATCGACCTGCTGATTGAATGCCACGGCCGCTTTAATATGTGGAGCGCCATCCGCATGGCCCGGAAACTGGAGCCGTTTGACCCCTTTTTCTACGAGGAGCCCATCCCGCCCGATAATATCGATGCCATGGCCGAGGTGCAGCGAGCCATCAACCTGCCGGTAGCCACCGGAGAGCGCCTCTACACCCGCTGGGACTTCCGTCCTCTTCTGGAGAAGCAGGCGGCGCGCATTATCCAGCCGGACGTCTGCCACTGCGGGGGTATCCTGGAACTGAGAAAGATTGCGGCCATGGCCGAGACCTGCTATGTGGCCGTGCAGCCCCACAACCCCAACGGTCCTATCGCCACGCTGGCCAGCCTGCACCTGGATGCCAGCATCCCCAATGTTATCTTCCAGGAGTTCTTCGTTCCCTATCTGGAAGAGTATAACGAGATTATCACCGAGCCGATTAAATACCGGGATGGCTATCTGGAGATTCCCACCGGTCCCGGCCTGGGCGCGGATATCCGCGAGGAGGTTATCCGCCAGCGGCCGCCGCAGCCCCAGCCCTACCTGGCTACCTGGACCGGTTCTTACTGGTAGGGAGGCCCGGCCAATAAAACAGGGACAGGACGGCTGCCTGCCCCCGAAATCTTTTTTCCGGCTTTAGACGGGGCAAAATGCCCGGCGTGAGACGGCTACCGGCTTATTCTCAGGCTGCCGCCGCCGGCGATTAGCTTTTCCACTTCTTCCAGGGTAGACCAGTTAAAGTCGCTGGGGCTGGAATGTTTCAGGGCGGAAAAGGCCACGCCGTACTGCAGCGCCCGCTGGATGTCCTTATCATCGTTAAGATAAGAGTACATAAAGCCGCCGACGAAAGAGTCTCCGGCGCCGACGCGGTCGACTATCTCTAGGTCATAGGTTCGGTCTTCATAAAACTTGCCCTGATGGTAGGCAATCGCCGTCCAGTTATTCCGCCACACGGTGACGTTCTCCCGGAGAGTGATGGCCACCACCTTGAAGTTGAAGCGCTCGGCCAGTTTTTGCGCCACCTCTTTGTAGTCCTTACCCTTTATCTGGAAGACGATGGCGGTATCTTCCTCGGTGGTGAACAGGATATCAACGTACTCCATTAAAGGGGTAAGGGTTTTCATGGCCTGCTCCGGTTTCCAGAGTCGGGCCCGGTAGTTGAGGTCGCAGCTGACCGTAAGGTTGGCTTTGCGTGCCTGGGTCAGGGCTTCTAGGGTAGTCTCGGCGGTACTGCGACTCAATGCCGGGGTAATCCCGGTGACGTGAAAAGCCCTGGCCTGGGCGAACAGGCCGGCCCAATCAACCATGCCCGGCTGTATCTTTGAGATGGCCGAGTTGCCCCGGTCATAGAGGATGCCGCTGGGGCGGGGGAGCGCGCCGAACTCGGCAAAATAAACGCCGAGTCGGTCCTCATCCGACCAGACAATATATGAAGTGTCAACGCCCTGTTGCCGCGCCCCGTTTTGCATCATCCGGCCCAGGGCATTGCGGGGCAGGCGGGTGACATAAGCGGCCTTCAGTCCCAGTCTGCTCATCGCCACCGCCACGTTAAGCTCGGCCCCGCCAATACTGATATCAAGGCTGGTCGCCTGTTCCAGCCGCTGGTAGTGTGGCGGCACAAGTCTCAGCATTACTTCCCCGAATCCAACCAGGTCAAACATTATTTGCCTCCTTTGAGCTTTTTCCTCACCTCTTTAATGCGGGCAATGTAGTCTTTCGCCTTTTGCTCGAGGATGCCATAATCGCCTTTGGCCAGGGCTTCCCGGGTCAGGTCGCCACCCACCGCCACGGCCACGGCTCCGGCCTCAAACCATTCCGCCACGTTATCCAGGCTGACGCCCCCGGTAGGAATCATCATTGCCTGCGGCAGAGGTTCCCTTATCGCTTTAATAATGCTGGGGCCAAAGAGTCCGGCGGGAAAGATTTTTACGGCGTCAGCCCCGCTCTCCAGGACTTCGACCACCTCTTTGACGCTCATCGCGCCGGGAATGCAGACCTTGCGGTAGCGATGGCACATCCGGACCGTCGCCGGGTCAAAGTGGGGGCTGATGATATATTCGGCTCCGGCGAGAATGGCCAGGCGGGCGGTCTCCGGGTCCAGGACGGTGCCGGCGCCGACCAGTATTTCCCCGTTCCGGTATCTGGAGGCCAGGTCGCGGATGACGTCCAGGGCCCCGGGGACGGTCATGGTTATTTCAATGGCGGTAATACCGCCCCGGCGGGCGGCCTCGGCCAGATTGTAGCCTCGCTCCACATCAGGTGCCCGGATGATGGCGATGATGCCGCCTTCAAGGATATACTTCATGGTCTCGCATTTATCCGGCATTTCTGCTCACCCCCTATTTCTGATTTTCCTGGAATAACGCTCGCAGCTCCTCGGCCCGGCTCTCGGCGAGGGTTCCTTTGGCCAGGCCGATGGGGATGGTCCGGTTCCCCAGCTCTTTATACAGAGAGAGCACCGCCGGGGCCTTTTTCTCAAAGGCGGCGAGGTGCTTGCGTATGGTAACCAGGTCCCCGCGGGCGATGGGCCCGGTAAGGGCCTGCGGTAAGCCGACATTGTCGAGGTTATTCAAGCTGCCGCGGAGCAGAGGCATCATGGCCCGCGTTGCCTCGGACGCGGGTACGCCGAAGTTCTGCCACAGCTCGGCGGCTATTTGTACCAGGGTGTAAAAGTAGTTACAGGCAATACAGGCGGAAGCATGATAAAGCGCTTTGTCCTCGGCTTTGAGTTCCAGCCAGTTACCCTGCAGGGCGGTCGCCATCTCTTTTAGTATACTTAGCGCCGGCTCCTCCGCTTCAATGGCAAAGGTAGAGCCGGGCAGGTTCTCCACGGCCTGGGCCACGCTGGCGAATGTTTGCAGCGGGTGGATACAACCCACCCGGGCACCCTGTTCCCTGGCCGGTGCCAGGGCTTCGGTGGAGGCGGCGCCGCTGCAGTGGGCCACCGTCTGCCCGGTGTGCCAGCCAACCTCAGCGGCTACCTGTGGAATGAAATCATCGGCGGTGGTAATAAAGACAAACTCGGCGGTATCGGCCACGTCCTGGGCTTTTTCCAGAATCCGGCAGCCCTTTACCGCTTCGGCCAGTCTCTGCGCGGCCGCCAACTTCAGGTCATGCACGGCAATCACCCGGTAGCCCTGCCGGGATAGGCTTATCGCCAGGGCGGTGCCTACGGTGCCGGCACCGATAAAACCTATCTTGAGCACTCCATTGCCTCCTGATTATTCCGGTGGCCTCCGGAGGAGATACCGGCTCCGGGGCCCGGTGTCACGGGCTTTCCTGGTCTGGGTGCTATATGTCAGGAGCGGCACTGTTGGCGTTCCATTATGGTCATTGAAACAGTGCCGCTCCTATTTCAGCCGGTGTAAAACATCTCGTGGCTTCAGTATATTCGGTTTATTTTCGCCTTACCTTTAATCTATCATCTGGCCCGGTAGCCAGAGGATTAGCTGTGGGAAAATAGCCAGCAGCACAATAACCACCAGGACGATGAGAACGTAGGGGATGACACCCCGGATGATATCGGCGATGGTCACTCCTAACGATGGGTCGGCCGCGCCGCGGCAGATGTATATCCCCATGGCGAAGGGAGGCGTCATGAAGGAGGTCTGCAGGTTGACGCAGACCATGATGGCCGCCCAGACCGGGTGAAAGCCCAGCACCTCGAAGATAGGAGTGATGATGGGCACCATGATGAAGAGGATGCCAATCCAGTCAATGAAGAAGCCGAGGACGAAGACGATGGCCATGATGACGCCGAAAGCGCCCCATCTACCGCCGGGCATACCCAGGATGAAGTCCGTCACCACCTCCCCGCACCCGGCACCCAGGAAGACGCCGACGAAGGCAAAGGACATGGTGCCGACCAGGAAGATGAACCCGGAGAGCCGCAGCGTCGTGGTCATCACATCTCTTAAGACTTCCCAGCTGAGCCTCTTGTAGGCAAGAGTTAGTAGGATAGCCATGAAGGCGCCGGTGCCGGCGGCCTCGGTGGGCGGCGCAATGCCGAAGAAAATGACCCCCAGCACGGACAAAATCAGGATGGCGGGCGGGACCAGCGAGACAGCCAGCATGCTCGTCTTCTTCAAGAAGGGAACGTCCCGCTGCTCTAGGGGCACCGGCGGGGCGATATTCGGCTGGAGAGCGCTGCGTATGGCGATATAGCTGATATAGCCGATGGAGAGAATGAGCCCGGGAACGAAGGCGCCGAAGAACATCTTGCCGACCGATACCTCGGCCATCGGCCCGTAGATAACAATCATAATGCTGGGTGGAATTAAAATACCCAGGATACCTCCGGCGGTGCAGGCGCCGGCGGCGAAGCTCTTGCTGTAGCCGCGCCTTACCATCGAGGGCAGGGCCACCAGCGTGAGCAGCGTTACCGAGGCGGTGATGATGCCCACGGTAGCCGCCATAACCGTACCCACCATGACGGTGACCACGGCCAGCCCGCCGCGGAAGCCGCCCATCCAGATGTAGAGGGCTTGATAGAGCCGTTCGATTATCCCCGAACGTTCCAGCATCGACCCCATGAAGACAAAGAGGGGCACCGCCAGCAGGACGTAGTTAATCATCAGCCGGTACATGCGCAGGTAAAAGACCTGAGCTATCGCCTCCTCCCAGACATAGAGGCCGACGATTAAACCGAGGAACCCGATGACGTAGGCCAGGGGGAAGCCGCTCAACACGCCGACGAGGATGCCGCCGAGCATGAAGACGGTAATTACTTCGGCACTGAATTCCATTACAGGTCTCTCCCCTTTACGGCATGGTATACGCTGCGGGTGAGAGTGGCCAGGCCCTGCAGGAACAGCAGCGAGAAGCCGATGAAAATCATAGTGCGGAGCGGGTACCACGGCGGGTACCAGAAGCCCTCCACACTTTTCTCCATGACGCTCCAGGACCAGAACATCTTATTCCAGGCGGCGAAGACGACAAAGGCAATCACCGGTAGAAAGAAAATGAAGCCGCCGATGGTATCGGCGATGGCCTTGACGCGGGGTGACATGTGAATATAGAACACGTCCACCCGGACATGGGCGCGCTTGCTCTCCGTGTAGGCGAAACCCCAGGCATACAGAGATGTCCCCAGGGCGATGCTCACCTCGTAGCCCCATATGGATGGAGCGTTGAAAACGTAGCGTCTGATGACCTCCTGGACTATGACCAGTATCAGACAGAGAGTGAACCAGCGGGCAATCTTTCCTCCCCATTCGCTGATAGCGTCAATAACCGTAAGGACTTTGCTCATAGTTTTGCTTTCTTGTCAGGTTAGAATCCCCTGCTCCGGGAAAACCCGAAGCAGGGGACTCTGGAAACTACATGCGCTGCCAACCGTCGCGGTAAGCATCCCGGAAGGCCTGAATCTTGGTCCAGACCTCGTCGAAGAAGGGATCCTCGGCAGCGTACTCCGCGTAGAGCGCATTGCCGCGTGTCTGCATCTCGTCACCAATGGAGTCTGGGATAAAGGTTACGGTAGTACCCTTCTCCCGGAACAGGGGGATGACTTCGAGGTCTCGCTGGAGCATAAAGGCGTAGTAGTTCATGCCCGCGGCCTTGCCCATCTCAATGAGCAGCTTCTTGAGGCTGTCCGGAAGCTCGTTCCAGGAATCGGTGTTGACCATGATGGGCTGCCACTCCTGGGGCTGGCGCACCGAGCCGAGATAGACGTAGTTGATGACCTCGTAGCTCGCTATCGAGTAGTCGTAGCCCGGCGAGCTGAGCTGGAAGCCGTCAATCACGCCGCGCATGGCCGCCTCATAGGTCTCCTCGGTGCTCAGCGTGGTCACCGCGGCGCCCATCTGCTGGAAGATGGTGCCGTCATCGCCGGCGGTGCGCAGTTTCAGGCCGTCGATGTCCTCAGGCCCGGTGAGCGGTTCTTTGGTGTTGATGAAGATTTCGGGTACGGTCTGGAACCCGCCGATGAAGGTTACGTTGTAGTCCGCGCACATCTGTTGCAGCAGGTCCATGCCCTCGAGCTGCATCCAGAAAAATTGCTCGGTGGGGGAAAGGCCGGCGATCTGGTAAGTGAAGAGGTTGGTGGCCGGTCCGAACCGGTCTCGCCAGTACATGGTGCAGGTGCTTGCCAGGTCCAGTATGCCCTCGCTAATGCCGTCAAGCTCCACCATGGACGGGACAATCTCGCCGCCTGAGTGCAGGGGGACATCCAGCTGGCCGCCACTGGCCACTTGCAGGTCTTCCGTATACCATGTCCACCCGTCGTGGAAGGTGGAGCCAGCGCCAGCGTGCTGCTGGACAATCCACTCAAATACTTCTGCTGGTGCAGCGGGTGCCGGCGCAGGCGCTGGAGCGGGTGCGGGAGCGGGTGCCGGAGCCGGCGCGGGAGCCGGTGCGGGAGCCGGTGCGGGAGCTGGTGCTGGAGCCGGTGCTGGCGCCGGTGCTGGAGCTGGTGCCGCGCAGGCAGCAAGCAAGCTCGCGATGATTAACAATGCCAGTGGAACCAATAGTAATTTCTTTTTCACTAAGATTTTTCCTCCTAAAGTATTAGTACTTAACCGGTAAAAAAATTTTTCTGCTGAACTATCACCCCCTTCGCCATATTTTGTGGGCATATTATCTCAAAGATTCAGGTGAATGTCAAGCGCTGACATTTCCCCCGGGATTATTCTACCATAGATACCCATAATGCGGTAATTATATCTAATTTATCGGCGGGATGCCACTTGCCCGATTACGCCAAGGCAGCACACGGGAGGGGCCAGCACCTGTGCCTAAGGTTTGGAAACCTTGTTTCCCCTGGCAGAGCCCGCCTACCCAGCACTCTTTCCTGGTCCTATTTTAAGGTCGTGATACCACTTCTACGGGGCTACTCTTACCGCTATATGTGAGTAGCCCGCTCTCGGAAAAAATAACATCATTTTTCTGATTTGTCAATAGGTTTACCTCCCTGGCGGCCAGTTTTTTAAACTCTTTTCTTACCGGGAGAAAAAATGGATTACGAAATGGTTATCCCTGTGGCGGAGATATCTGCCGTTTGCCACCGTCCCGGAGTTGAGCTACCTTCAGGCGGTGTTTTCTAAAGGTCAGGAAAACGATGAGATAGCACCCGGCGCCGATTAGCAGCGCTCCGGTAAAGCCAGAGCTTATGGCGACCACTATGGTTAACACCGAGCCCAGCACGGAGCCGATGCCGTTAATGCCCCACATCCATGGTATGTATTTTCCCATCTCCATCTCTTTTAGCATTCTTATACCCAGAGGGAAGGGGAATCCCATGAGAAAACCCAGCGGGGTTAAGGCGATAACCACGGCTAGCAGGCGGACGGCCAGGGGCAGTCCCAGGAGCTGGTTGAAGATAAGGGGCAGGAGAAAAGTATAAATGGCTACCGTAGCCACAATAGACAGGGAGGCCGCGGCTATCCCCCGGCTTATCCGGCCGGCCGCCAGGCGGCCACTATACAGACTGCCGGCGCCGGCGCCTATCAGGAGAGAAAAGAGCAGGACGGCCAGAGACAGCACCGGCTGGCCGAGAAAGAGCACGAACCTCTGGATAAGAGAAATTTCCACCAGCATGAACCCCACCCCCAGCATTGAAAATAACACTATGGAATGGAGCGGGTTCTTCCGGTTTCCTGGACTTGCCTTTACCCGGGAGGTCCGCCACTTCCAGTATAAGGGCGGCCCCAGGAGCACCAGGAGCATTATGGCCAGCGACGACCAGAAGACCAGAGACACGGGCGGCGGCAGACCCGCCTCAATTTTATAGAAGAACGGACTGTTGTCGGTGGCCGGACTGATATCAAAACCCGGCTCGTCAGCCATCCTCTTCTCAATAGCCTTGAAGGCTATCTGCCCGCGGGCCAGGGCGGTGAGCACCGGGTTGGTCGTTCTCTCCGGCTCAAGGTGAGGGAAATAGGACAGAATCGGCTCGTAGCCCAGCTGGCGCATTTTCTCGTGCCGGAGTAAGGATTGCTCCGGCGTAAAGGGTGACTTCTTCAGCACGAACAGAGGATAGATATCCGGCGAACTCAGGCCCAGCAGGTACACCTGGTTCATCGCCGCGGTGTGGCTGATACCTCTTTCGTTGAGCGCCGCCAGCGAGATGGAAAGCAGCTTCCACGTGGTGAAATCATCGTGGCTCACCACCACCAGGCGCCCTTCGTCGGTCAGGTGCTCCAGATAGTCGCTGATGGATTCCGTGGTGAACAGAAAATTCTCGGTCAGGGAGTATCCCTCCAGGCTTCGGCTGGTCTGGGTAACCGGGAGGCTG
>DAOWCR010000039.1 GCA_030639445.1 Dehalococcoidales bacterium | reverse complement strand
TGCAGGTAGTACATTACCTCTTCCACGTTGCCGGCCATGGGATTGATGAAGAGGTTGCCCAGTTGCCCGGTGCTCGCTTCCATTACCATAAGGCCGGCATTCACTGCCAGCATGCCTATCCCCAGGGGGAGCATTACCAGCGGCTCCAGGATTCTCTTGTAGGAGAGGAAGACGAAGAGAAACCCCAGGGCAATCAGGAATAGTCGGCCGAAGGCAATCTCAGGCTCGGTGAGAAAAAACGTGTAGATACCCTGGAAGAGTTCCAGTATCAGCATTGGTTCTGGCCACCTCTAACTCTCGGGTGGGGCGCTGCTGGCTGCGGCACGCTTGCCTCCCCTCTGGACAATTATGGCGAGGAGCTTGATCATAAGGGCCACGCATAAGGCAATGACCATGGCGATACCGTAGGCGATTAAGGCGAATATTAAAGAATTAAGTACCATATTATCCCAGCGTGTTTCAGGCCGGATTCCGGCCAGTTATCCCATAGTTGGGCTCCCTCTGGTGGGGGATAATGAAATTATTGATGGACGAAGGAAAAACCCGCTTTCCCGGACGCCGAAGCGAAGTCACCGGTTGGGCTTAGTACTCGATAACCGCGATTACGTCACCCGGTTTAACCGTCTGGTCGACCTTAATCCCTATCTGGGCCACGGTACCGGCGACCGGGGACAATATCGGGTTCTCCATCTTCATGGACTCCAGCAGGCAGATGATATCCCCTTCTTGAATTCCGTCTCCTTCTTTCACATTTACACTGAGAATCTTACCGGTTATGGGGACTTCCACAGTCTCTTGCGCCAATCTCGGATTCCTTTCTTTGCTTCGTTTATTTAGTAAAACCGCTTCTGGTTAACTAAAAAGGGCGGCTGGCTATCTTTTCGAGTCGCCCCCGCCCTTATCTTACCGGAAAAACAGCCCGCCTGCCGTTATAGGCTATTTATCATCTCCCAGCAAGGCGCCCACCGTGGAGGGATGCGGCACAAATTTCTCGTCTGTTTTCAACACAATCTCATTATCTTCCAAATCGACTAGAGCCTTGGAAATATAGCCGTGTATTTTTATATGAACCAAAAAACCATTGTTGTCCATAATTGTCTTTTCTATTTGAGATTTCAAATCTTCTGAGCAGTAAATAGTCAGCAAATCTTCAGACCTGTTTATACTAAGGACACCGTGCATTGTCTTGATAGCGTCAATGATAGCCGAAGTAACTTCAGTCACTTCAGCCTCAACCGCAAAAATCCTGTCAAAAACCTTAAATTCGTTTCTGAGTACGGCTTCGGAAAGTTTGTCTTCCACCATGTCCTGAATCGCCCGGCGCAGCGGCCGCGCCCCGAAGATTTCATCATAGCCCTTTTCCCCCAGGAAATCTTTGGCGGCCTCGGTTACCTCCAGGGTTATCTCCTTCTCGCTCAGCTGCTGGGTTACTGAAGTCAGCATCAGGTCGACTATTTGTCGTATTTGCTCTTTGTCCAGGGCGTGGAAGACCACCACGCCGTCCACCCGGTTGAGAAACTCGGGACGGAAAGTCTTTTTCAGTTCGTTCAGCAGGTTCTCTTTCATCTTGTCGTAGGCCTGCTCCCGGGTCCGGGACTCGTTGCTGCGCGAGGCAAAGCCGATAGTCGTCCCTTTCCGGATAAGTTCGGCCCCTATGTTGCTGGTCATGATAATGATGCTGTTGCGGAAGTCGACCCGGCGTCCCTTGGCGTCGGTCAGGTGCCCGTCATCAAATATCTGGAGCAGCAGGTTAAACACGTCGGGGTGGGCCTTTTCAATCTCATCAAGGAGTATGCAGCAATACGACTTGTGCCTCACCGCCTCGGTCAGCTGCCCGCCTTCCTCGTAGCCGACATATCCCGGGGGCGCCCCGACCAGGCGGGAGACGGCGAACTTCTCCATGAACTCGGACATGTCAAGTCTTACCAGGGTGTCCTCGGCGCCGAACATAAACTCGGCCAGGGCCCTGACCAGCTCGGTCTTGCCGACGCCGGTCGGGCCGAGGAAGATGAAGTTGCCGATGGGATGTCTCGGGTCTTTCAGCCCGGCCCGGGCCCGTCTGATGGCTTTGGCAATGGTATTAATCGCCTCGTCCTGACCGATGATGCGCTGGTGTATCACCTCTTCCATATTGAGCAGCCGGCTGGTTTCATCGCCGGCCAGCTGCATCACCGGGATGCTGGTCCACATACTTACCACTTGGGCGATGTCTTCGGCACTGACTACCGGCTTCTCCTGCCCCTGCTCCGCCCGCCACTCCTCTTCCATCTTTTTTATCTGCTCTTCATTTTGAAGCTCCTGCTCACGCAGTTCCGCCGCATGGTCATACTCCTGAGCCGACATGGCCGCGTCTTTTTCCTTACGCACCACATCCACGCGCTGCTTGGCTTCTTTTCAAGTGATGGGCATGGTCTGGTATTTAATTCTGACCCGGGACGAGGCCTCATCCACCAGGTCAATCGCTTTATCGGGTAGAAAGCGGTCGGGGATATACCGGGCGGCTAGCGTGGTCGCCGAGTTTAAGGCCTCATCGCTTATGGTGAGCTGGTGGTGTTCTTCATAGCGCTCTCTAATCCCTTTCAGGATGTCCAGCGTTTCATCTACGGAGGGCTCCTCCACCAGGACCGGCTGGAAACGCCGCTCCAGGGCGGCATCCCGCTCCACGTATTTACGGTAATCATCAAGGGTGGTGGCGCCGATACACTGCAGTTCCCCTCGTGATAGTGACGGTTTGAGGATATTGGCCGCGTCAACGGCTCCCTCGGCCGCGCCGGCCCCGACCATGGTGTGGAACTCATCGATAAAAAGCACGCAGTTTCCCGCTACCTTTATCTCTTCAATGACCTTTTTGACCCGCTCTTCAAACTCTCCCCGGTACTTTGTCCCGGCGACCAGTGAACCCATGTCCAGCGCAATCAGCCGTTTTTCTTCCAGCGTCGCCGGCACGTCATTGGCGACGATGCGGTGCGCCAGGCCTTCCACGATAGCGGTCTTGCCCACACCCGGTTCACCGATGAGGGCCGGGTTGTTCTTGGTGCGGCGGCTGAGTATCTGGATTACCCGCTCAATCTCTTTGACCCGTCCGATAACCGGGTCCAGTTTACCCGCCCGGGCGGCCGCCGTCAGGTCAACGCCCAGCTGGTCCAGAGACGGGGTACGGCTGGTGCTGCGGGCCAGTCTTGACCGGGGCACGCCCTGGCTGAGAACATGGGTCGTCTCGGCGCGCGCCCGTTCCAGGGTAACGCCCAGACTGTCCAAAACGCCCGCGGCCACTCCCTCTCCCTCGCGTAACAGCCCCAGCAGGAGATGTTCGGTGCCAATGTAGCTATGGCCAAGCTGGCGTGCTTCATCTATGGCCAGTTCAATCACCCTCTTGGCCCGGGGAGTAAGTCCGGTCTCACCGGTGCTGGGTTTCTCGCTGCGTCCGCTGATAAATTCCACCGCCGAACGCACCTTGCTCAGGCTGGCACCCAGGTTGGAAAGCACCTTGGCGGCCACTCCCTCTTCTTCACGCGCCAGGCCGAGCAGGATATGTTCCGTGCCAATATAGCTGTGGTTAAGCTGCCGGGCTTCCTCCTGGGCAGTGGTTAGCACCCGGCGCGCCCGCTCTGAGAATTTCTCAAATCGACCGGCCATTTTTCTCCCTGGAACTATCTATCCGTCATGGGTGTTACTCTTAATAGTATAGAGCAACCGACGGCAAAAAGTAAAGCCTCCTGGCAGTGGCATATTTTCCACAAGGAGTTGCCCCCTAAGTATCGTCTGCGCTAGGGCGTTTCACTTCCGTGTTCGGGATGGGAACGGGTGGTGCCACCCCGCTCTAACCACCAAGAGGCCATTTTTAACGGTGACTGAAGTATTGTTAAAGTCCGGATTTATCATAACACAGGCGGGCTAAAAAGGGCAAGTACTATTTTGACGTACCGCTCCGGCCCGGGCAAAGCCCCCTCCCCAAAAAGAAAAAACCGGGAAGAAAAGCCAACCTCCCTTGACAACTATGGAGACAAGTGATAGCGTAGGGGTAAGAATTTCCGCTAATGTCAGCCCGTGACTTGCTACCGGGGGACTGGTGCCGGTGGCGCCGAGGTTTAAAGGGTAGCTTTATTAAAATAATCGGCTGAGGTGGTAATAATGGATATAGAACTGGTTCATATCGGATTCAGCAATATTCTGGCCATGAACAGGGTTATTGCCATGGCTTCACCGAACTCGGCGCCCACCAAGCGCACCATCCAGGAAGGGAGAAACAAAGGACTGTTAATTGATATGACCAACGGCCGAAGGACTAAAGTGGTCATCTTTATTGATAGTGGACATATTATTCTCGCCGCGCTTGCCCCGGAAACTATCGCCGGCCGACGGCAGGCAAGTCGGACGAGCTCAGGGCCAAGACTGGACGCAAGCGACGAATAAGGATGAGCCGTAAACGTCAGCTCTCCCCCATCCCCACCGCCGGACCGCTGCTCCTGGTTCTCTCCGGCCCCTCTGGAGTGGGCAAGGATGCCGTTTTGAGCCGGATGAGAGAACTGGACTGTCCCTTTGCCTATATTACCACGGTAACCACGCGGCCGCAGCGGGCCGGTGAGAGAGATAACATCGACTACCGTTTTATCTCCACGGATAAGTTCCAGGATATGATTGACCGTGGCGAGTTCCTGGAATGGGCGAACGTCTATGGTAACCGGTACGGCGTGCCCCGGAAGCCGGTGAAGCAGGCGCTGGACGGGGGCCGGGACACCGTCGTCAAGGTTGATGTTCAGGGCGCCGCCACCATTAAGAAAATTCTGCCTCAGGCGGTACTTATCTTCCTGATGCCGTCCTCAATAGAAGAACTTATGCTGAGGTTAAAGCAGCGCCGCACCGAGTCGTCCTTTGACCTGGCCCTGCGTTCCCAAACAGCCAGGAAAGAAATAGAACAGCTGTCCTTGTTTGACTACGTCGTCTATAGCCGGCGGGATGAAATTGACCGGGCGGTCTCGGATATTGCCGTGATTGTGGTGGCGGAAAAGTGCCGGGTAACACCGAGAGAAATCTCTTTACCGGACTAGAAGACCAGTTTAAGCAACAGGGTAAAGAGATAACCCAGCGCGCCGCAGATGGGGAAGGTCAGTATCCAGGCGGCGACGATGTTACCGGCAATGCCCCAGCGTACGGCGGAAAACCGCCGGGTGGCCCCCACCCCCATCACCGAGGTGCTGACGCAGTGGGTGGTGCTTACCGGGATGCCGAAGTGCGAGGCGGTCTCAATAACGCTGGCGGCGGCGAGATGGGTGGCAAAACCGTGGACCGGCCTCAGGCTCGTCATCCTCATGCCTACAGTTCTAATCACCCGCCGTCCCCCCATCGCCATACCGGAACTGATAGCGGCGGCGGAAATAACAATTACCCACCACAGGTCGGGGTTCAGCAGGGAGAGGCGGTCCCAGATGCCGATGTCCTGGTAATAAATCACCAGGGCCATAGTGATGACGCCGATAGGCATCTGGCCATCGTTCTTGCCGTGACTGTAAGCCATAAAGGCGGTGCTCAGGAACTGCGCCCGGCTGAAAATACGGCGTATTCTGTCCGGGGCGACGTTCCGAAAAATCCAGTATATAGCGAGCATAATGATAAAGCCGCCAACCAGGCCAAGCGTGGGCGCGATGATCACCGCCGCCAGAATGCGCTGCATGACACTCCAGACCACGGCGGCGTTGCCCGCCACGGCCATACCGGCCGCCGCCAGCCCGGCGATAAACCCGTGGTGGATACTTATCGGCAAACCGGCCTTGGTCGCCAGCGTCCCCCAGACGATGATGGCGGCCAGAGCGGCAATGAGGGTGGGATAGGAAATTACTTCCTGGACGAGGATTCCCTTGCCGATGGTGTGGGCCACCGCCGTGCCGGTGGCCGCCCCGGCGAAGTTGGCGATAACGGCGATGATGAGGGCATCTCTGGGAGAAAGGGCCCGGGTGCTGATGGCGGCGGCGATGGCATTGGCGGCGTCGTTAAAGCCGTTAACTATGCCAAAGCCGATGGCCAGAACAATAACCAGGATGAGGAGCCCGAGGGAAGAATCAGGCATGCTTGAGCGCTACCCCTTCAAGGACATTGGCCACGTCCTCGCACCTGTCGGTTGCGCTCTCCATGTGTTCGTAAATCTCGCGCCATTTAATCACCTGGGCCATGTCGACGCTGTCATCAAAGAGCTCGGCCATCGCTGCCCGAAACACCCGGTCGGCCATATTCTCCAGCCGATTAATCTCCACGCACCGCTCCAGAATCCGCTTCAGGTCAGTATGGCGGCGCAGTCCGTGGACTGCCTTTTCCACCTCGGCCGTCGCCTGCACAATGATATTGGCTAACTCTTTAGACCTGGTCGTGGGCTCGTTTATCTTGTAGATGAGCATGGCGTCCGCCGCAGCATGGATAAAGTCGGTCACGTCATCCATGGTATGGGCCAGGAAGGCCATGTCCTCTCTATCGAAGGGGGTGACGAAGGTGCGGTGTAGCTGGGCGACAATCTGGTGGGTAATGGTGTCTCCGGCGTGCTCCAGCTCGGTTATTTCGGCGACTTTGCCCTCTACTAATTCCCAGGCATTCAACATCTCTCTCAGGGCTTGAGACGTCTTTAACATGTTGCGGGCGCTTTCCTCGAAAAGGTCAAAAAACTTGCTCTCCCGGGGCAGAAGGGAGAACTTAACCATGCCTGGTTCTCCTCGGCTGGCCCTTCTCTGGGAAGGGCTGGCGCCGGGCATATTTAACCGGGGGATTTAAAATTGAGGGAGCGGGACAGGTCAAACTGGAATGGGCAGCGGAAAGTATATGGGGAATCTCATTTCTTTCCGCAAACCTACACATAGAAGGTAAGCACTCCTGAGAACTTTAAGCTCATTCTCAGTATGAGTTTAGACAAGTTACCATTGATTGTCAAGGTGTTTTCAGAGTTATTAGGGTTATTTATTAGCCCGCCTCCCAGATTTTATTAGGTGACCCCTCGTCTCCCTTAATTATATTATTAGGGAACCCACCCCCTTTTTCCCCTCCCCTGGGATATATGGGAACCTCACCCCCTGACCCCCTCTCCTTTGATAAGGAGAGGGGGAAAGATTTTGAAAAAGAGGGGCTGGCGCCCCTCTTAGACACCCCATTGATAAATTTTCTTCAAGGGAGAGGAGGCTATTGTAAAAGAGGGGCTTGTGTTCCTCTTAAACACCCCATATTACTAACTCAGAACAGGAGAGCTAAAACACTCTCATATTATTAACCCAGAGCAGGGAGAATTAAGATGTCCGCACTCTTAACTCAGAACAAGGAGGACTAAAGCATCCCCGCAGGAAGGAGAGTCAAAGAGAGGCGAAGCCTCCAAAAAATAAAAGGGAGTTTTAGAGGGACGAAGTCCCTCTTTCCAAAACCCTCCCCCTTCCCCTTACTAAGGGGAAGGGGGATAAAGGGGGTTAGGGTTACCTGATAAACATTAAAGGGGGAGGGTTACCAAATAAAATCTAAAGGGGATGAGGTCACCATATATCCCGGGGGAAGGGGGTCAGGAGGCTGGTTTGCCTGAAAATTCTCTTTATGGTGTTCCTGATATTATTCTGTTTCGCTTTCGTCCGGTTTACCTTTCTTATGCCACCAGTTTTTCAGCCGGTTAACAACCTGCTTCTCGTAGCCCAGTCCGCTGGGGGTGTAGTATTTCCGGTTCTGGAGGGAGTCGGGCAGGTTCTGTTGCTCCACGAAGTGTTCCGGGTAGTCGTGGGCGTATTTATAACCTTCGCCGTAGCCCAGCTCTTTCATCAGCGGGGTAACCGGGTTACGCAGGTGCAGGGGCACCGACTCGCTGGTGCCCTGTTCAATTTCTTTCCGGGCGCGGGAATAAGCCTCGTATAAGGAGTTGCTTTTCGGGGCGGTGGCCAGGTAGACGACGGCCTCGGCCAGCGCCAGATTGCCCTCGGGCATGCCGATGAAGTGGACGGCTTGCTGCGCCGCCATAGTAATGACCAGCGCCTGGGGGTCAGCCAGGCCCACGTCTTCGGAGGCGAAGCGCACCAGGCGGCGGGCAATGTACAGGGCGTCTTCTCCGGCTTCCAGCATCCGGGCCAGCCAGTAGAGAGAAGCATCCGGGTCCGAGCCGCGCATGGACTTGTGCAGGGCGGAGATGACGTCGTAGTGCTGGTCGCCGCTTTTATCATAGGGTAGGGCCCGGTGTTGGAGGGCGTCTTCAATCGTCGGCAGGGTGATGAGGCGCTGGCCCTCGTCATCGGGCGGCGTGCTCTGGGCGGCTATCTCCAGGGTATTGAGCGCCACCCGGGCGTCATTGTTGGATTGAGTGATAAGGTGAATCAGGGCTTCCGGGGCTATCTCTACGTTTAGCCCGCCGATGCCGCGCAGGCTGTCCTTGAGCGCCCTGGTGATGATTACCTGGAGTTCATCCTCGGCGAGGGGCTTGAGCGGCAGCACCCGGCTGCGGGAGAGGAGGGGGGAAGTAACCTCGAAGGAAGGGTTTTCCGTGGTGGCGCCGATGAAGGTGACGGTGCCGTCTTCCACGAAGGGCAGGATGGCGTCCTGCTGACTCTTATTGAAGCGGTGAATCTCATCGATGAACAGGATGGTCTTCTGCAGGTTCATCTGGCGGCGTCCCTTCGCCTCTTCGATTATCCGGCGCAGGTCGGCCACGCTGGCGCTGACGGCGCTTATCGGGCTGAAGTGTGCGCCGGTGGTATTGGCGATGATGTAAGCCAGGGTGGTCTTGCCGCAGCCCGGCGGCCCCCACAGGATGCTGGAGGGTATCCGGCCGCTTTCGATCGCTTTCCGCAGCACACGCCCCGGGCCGATGATGTGCTGCTGCCCGACGAAGGTATTCAGGCTGGTGGGCCTCATCCGGGTGGCCAGGGGTGCCTCCCGCATTTTCAGGTCCTCGCCCTGCTGTTCAAACATGTCCATGTTCATGGTGCACCTGCCTTAGGTTAACATAAACCCTCGTCTTTCACAAGGTTTTTTAGTTATTTGTTTTAGCTACCTCACCCCCTGTGTCCCCCTCTCCTTCAAAGGCGAGGGGGAGGTAGTTAGGGAAGAAGGGCAAAGCCCCCCTTAAACACCCCTTTATTTATACCTCCTCACCCCAAAGAACTTAACATAACTCTAAAAACAAATCAAAGCTAACCACGAACGAATTGTTTCCCTAATTTTTAATTACTCGTAATCTTGTCCTTTTCAATTCCCCTTACTCACTTATACCTCTTCACCTCA
>DAOWCR010000025.1 GCA_030639445.1 Dehalococcoidales bacterium | reverse complement strand
TTCCGATTGAACGGCGATAATTCGAGGCGTTTTATCCGTAATCCCGGCCGCCAGAAGCTCGTTAAATCCGATGGCCGCACCCAGCAGAAGAGTCCCGTTACCGACCGGTAAAATGACCGTATCCGGGGATTTCCAGCCCAGCTGCTCGCACACCTCAAAGGCGAAGGTCTTGGTCCCCTGAAAGAAGAACGGGTTCCAGGAATGGCTGGCGTAATAGATATTCTTCGCCGCCTGCCGGGCCGCCGCCGCGGTGTCTTCCCTGGTGCCCGGAATACGGTTTAGCTTCGCTCCATAATGCTGTATCTGGGCGACCTTACCGGCCGCAGTGCCTTCGGGAACAAAGATATGGCAGTCAATACCGGCCCGGGCACAGTAAGCGGAGATAGCCGAACCGGCATTCCCGGAAGAATCCTCCACGACCTCCCTGATGCCCAGCTCCTTTATCTTGCTGACCAGCACCGAAGCACCCCGGTCTTTAAAAGAGCCGGTCACAAATAGCTGGTCCTGCTTGATTAAAACGGTCTTGCCGTTAAAATCCACTTCGGCCAGGGGAGTAAAGCCTTCATCAAAGGAGACGATACTGGCATCACTCTGCACCGGAATTGCCTCCCGGTAACGCCACAACGTCGGTTTTCTTTTTTTGATTTTATCTAAATCGAAAACCGGCTCAAACTCGATATCCAGCACCAGACCGCAAACGCACTTCCATACCGGCTCATCCGGCGAATAAGCTTTCCCGCATTTCCGGCAGATAAGTTTCATGGCTTTTGGGCTATTTCTCGGTGGTGGCGATAGCTTCAATCTCTACCTGAAACCCGAAATGCAGGTCCCTGGTCGGGACTACCGCCCGCGCCGGGCGGTGCTCCCCGAAGAATTTGGAGTAGACGGCATTCACCCGGCTCCACAGCGCCATGTCCGAGATGTAAACCGTCGTCTTAATAACCTGGTCGGTGCCACAGCCGGCGGCTTTCAGTATCCCGGCCAGGTTCTTTAAGACCTGCTCCGTTTGCTCTTCAATCGGGCCGACTTTTTTCTCCCCGGTCTCCGGGTCCACCGGCAGCTGCCCGGAAACGTAGACCAGGTTATTATGGACTATGGCCTGAGAGTAGTGGCCGGCCGGTTTCGGGGCATTGGGCGTCGAGATTTCCCTCATAAAACCACTCCTTAAAGGTAAGGCGGCCACCGCCAGCCTTTCTTCACCCTTTTTCCCCGGAAGGGATTGTACGCTGCCCCCGATAGTCCTGTCAAGCTAGAGCCCTACCTGATACTCAGGCTCAGGTCCCGCCGGCTGGTCATCGCCGCCGCCCTTTCCAGAAAGTCTTTCAACGAGGCGCTCTGGCTTCTCAGTTGTTTCAACTCAACCCCGATGGGGCTGATGGAGGTCGGACTGTCCGCGTAAGCTCCGTAAAAGGCAAAGTAAGCCTGGTTCAGTTTTCTAATTTGATATCCTCTGGTGGCCAGGTACTGGCGCTTCTGCTCCATAAATTCTTCCGCCGCTTCAAATTCTCCCCGGGCCAGATATCTATCGACCACTCTTCTTATGTTTCTCATCTCCCGGTTGAAGTCAAACGCCGGGGCCGCGGCCGGAGTCCGGCGGCCGTTATTTGCCTGTTCTTCAGGCCGGGAATAGTATGTTTCATAGATGATGGCGCCGATTTCTTTGCCGACCATACTGGCGACGGTCTCGTTCATGGTGGCGATTTCATAATTCCGGGATATGCCGGTCAAGTCCCGCAGATAGCGAAATCCCAGCGGTTTGAAGGTAAGATACTGGTGCAGCCATTCCTCGGTGGCGGTATTGACGGTAAACGACAAATCGGCCTTATTGGTGACAAAAGAGGGATACGTCCCACCGAAGCCGCCGAGCTCCACCACCAGCGAAGAGACCCCCAGTTTATCCGCTTCCGCCTCGATACTCTCCATTTTTTCCAGGCTGATATCCGGCAGGAGAGCGATTTCTCTGATGCTTTCTATCCGCTCCCGGGGTGAAATCACCAGCAAATTGGGCGGGTTTTCCAGTTTGAAATTCAGGGGCGGGAAGCCGACCTTTATCTTCAGGTATTTATCTATCGGATTGAAGATGCCCTGCCGGGACAGGGTCTCCCTTATCTGCCTCTCAATTATCTTTTCCGCCGTCTCCGCTAAAGCCGTCTTCTGCGGCAGCAACTCAGCTAATTCGGTCTCCAGCGAGGCCAGGTCACCCGCCCGCGTGTCTGCTTTAACGGCGGTAATTTCTGATTCCAGGGTTTTTATCCGTGCCACGGCGGCAAAGAACTCGTTAACTTCACTAACTTCGCCATTGGTCTTTTTATCCTGGCCCAACTGCCTGGCTTCACCCAAAATGGCTCTAACCTCCCACCCGGCGATACTGAATCGGTATGGCTTTACGATGGTACGCAAACGGGCATCAAAATCTTTGCCGGGAGCACAGCCGGCGCCGAGCCAGCCGAATAGCATGAAACATATCACCGCCATCAGTCCTATTTTCAATTTAGCTTTGCCTTTACCTGCGCCGCCAGATGGTACCATACTTCGGTTCAAGGGTTAATTCTGAAACGATATCAATCTTGTTCATCTAAGATTACGGGAGGTAGAATGCCGGGCAACCTAAAAAGCTAACGCCGGTAAATCCTATTCCACTCTGGCGGCAATTCTGGCCAGTTCCCAGACATAATCATAAATGTGCAAGCCTTTGCTCATGGCAATTATCTCCCCGTCCTCAACACCTATCTCACTGGCCATGTATTCTTTCAGAAGCTGGATGGCCGCCAGGTTCGACGGGAAACCGGCCCATAAATCCCAGGAGCGGAAATAGACCACAAAATCGAGCTTGTTATCGCGGATTCTGGTATCTATGGCCCTCAGGCACGGGGGGTCGGAGAGAAAAATAGACTGGCTGTCACCCACCGCCATAAAAGCCTGGTTGGTGTTATAGCCGTCCTCCCGGTACATTTTGATTACCTCGGCTATCTGCGTCTCAAGATACTGGCCATAAGTATACTGCTCGCCTTCTTTCCGGTGCGCCGTCATCAGGTAAGGTAAATAGCTCTCGATGTAATCCATGGTGCTGGGCGGCGGCACTCCCTGCGGCACATCGGGTATTAACGGCCGTGACTCCGGATGCCTTACCTGCACGACCACAAAATCAAGCTCCTTTCGCCGCTGTCCGGCATAGCTCCCGCGTTCGATTTTATACTCGCGTCCTTCGGCCAGGGTCTTGCCCAGGCAAAGAAACCAGGCTTCCGAAAGGTCTCTGGCGTCAATTACGGTAATTTGCATGCTCACCTCTTCTTAAAAATGGCGAAAAACCGGTCTTCGTATTCCGCGAACAGGTTCCAGCGGTCAAGCTCGTCTTTCAGGTCATGCGGGTCGTACTCTCCCTTCATCGCCTTCCCGAAGAGCTCCTCGATTCTCAACCGGGCGTCAACCGGAACACCGCCGGAATCCACATTCAGGAGTCCCCTGGCCCCCATCTGGGACAGGTTATCCTGCAGAGAACTCCTGGCGAGTTGATAGATGAACTTCATTAGAGATACGTCCCAGAGCTCGTCTTCGCCTTTAATAATTGACGTCAGCGGGTCACCACGCTTATCAATCTCGGCATTCAGCTTATCAACGACCGCCAGCCACTTGTCCGCCACGATGTTCAGTTCTTTGGGTTCATTCCGGTAGGTATAAAAGAGGCCGGGGGCGTCCGGGCCATAGGCTTTTATCAGAGTGTCAAGGTATTTTCTGGCTTCCAGACTAAACCCTTCCAGCCGGGAAAGGTAATAAGGAGTGACAATCCTGGGCCTCTCGGCAATTACCCGGCCTTCCCGGACCACGGTCTCGTCAGCCGCTCCCGTAATCTCGGCATAGGCCGGTTCCGTCACCAGGTAGTAGTAGATATTGGTCGTGCCGAAAGTAGCCAGGCTCTGCCTGGGCGGCCTTAATATCTCGGTATGCCTGACCGTATATTCGATTCTATCGTCACTGGCACCCATCGGTTTCCCCTAAGCTATGGCGGATAGCTCCCGCTTGTATTCATCCAGTAGCTTGTCATACTGCGACTCCAGTTGAGCCTGTAACTGGCGCCATTCTTCCTGAAATTGGGGCTGGTTTTCCACGTCTATCTTGACCCCAGCGAATGTGCCGAGCTGCTGCTGCATTGCCTGTTGTACCTTGGCCTCAAACTCAGTCTTCAACGATTGGTAAGCCTGCTTTTTCTGCTGTTCTCCCTGTTCCAGGTAATGGTCAAAGATACGCCTCATCCGGCTGTAGACGTTTTCCACGCTCACTTTATCACTCTTCAGTACTTTTAACCCATCCATAGCCCTTCTATTGTTCTTTCTGGCTAAATCATTACGCGGCAGGCCGATATTTCTGGTCAGTATATCGCCGGCTCCCTCAATAACACATTTTCTGGCATCTTCCCCGTACTTTCCCAGTTCCACCACCAGGTTCAGGTCTTGCTTGAGGTATCTGGCCGCCAGTTTTTCCCCTTCCGGGACATATTTCCACTTCCGGCGCTCCTCTTCGGTTACGCCACCCAACTTCTCCACCTTCTCCATGGCGATTTCCAGAGCGCTTTTTATTTCTTCACCCATCTTTTACTCTCTGATTGCCTCGTTCCCTTGCCAAGAGTTACTCTCTTTAATTATTATACTAAATGCTCGTCAAAGCTTAAAGCTCTCCAATAACCTGCCGGGAATGGGAGAGTCAAAGAAAGGCAAAGTCTCCAAGTATGCTTATAAAGGGGGTAGGTTCCCTAAAAAATATTATTGGCGAGCGTGCCAGAGAAGTACTGCGACTGGAAAAGCAAATCAGACCTTTATATATCAGGCCGGTGGGTAGACCGGCCTAGCCCCTCACCTTGCGGGCAATCAGCTCCCCCATCTCTTTGGTCCCTACCTCTGTCTTGCCCTCGCTCATAATATCGTAAGTGCGGTAACCCTCGGCCAACACTTCGTCTACGGCCGACTCAACAGCCCGTGCGGCCTCTTCTAAGCCAAAAGAGTAGTGCAGCATAAAGGCAGCGCTGAGAATGGTAGCGATGGGGTTGGCCAGGTTAAGTCCGGCGCGGCGGGGGGCACTGCCGTGACTGGGCTCATACATACCAAAGATACGTTTCTCCCCTTGCGGCACCCCGGCCAGGCTGGCGGAAGCCAGCATCCCCAGAGACCCCACCAGCATCGATGCCTCGTCGGTCAGGATGTCACCAAAAGTATTCTCGGTAACCAGAACGTCAAAATAGGTCGGGTTCTGGATAAGGCGCATCCCGCAGGCGTCCACCAGCATATGCTCCAGCTCAACATCAGGATAGCTTTGGGCTACTTCTTCCGCCACCTGCCGCCAGAGCCGGGAGCATTCCAGCACGTTAGCTTTATCCACCGAGACCAGCTTTTTGCGCCGGCCCCGGGCCAGTTCAAAGCCGACCCGGACAATGCGCGCAATTTCCGCCTCGGAGTAAGTCATGGTATCCACTGCCCGCCTGCCCCGTGACGTCTGCCACCGCTTTTTCGGCTTACCGTAATAGAGGCCGCCGGTAAGCTCGCGAACGAAGATAAAGTCCACCCCCTGAATCACCTGTGGCTTCAGGTTGGTGGCGTCAACCAGTACCGAAAAGACTTTCACCGGCCGCAGGTTGGCGAAAAGTTTCATCTCCTTCCGCAGCGTCAGCAGACCGACTTCCGGGCGGTCTTTCGCCTGGGGGTCATCCCACCTGGGGCCACCGACGGCGCCCAGTAGAATCGCATCACAGCCCTGACACATCCGCAACGTTTCCGGCGCCAGGGACACGCCCTGTTCATCAAGAGCCGCCCCGCCTATCAGCCCGTAGCGCAGGTCAAACTCATGGCCGAACCTTTCCCCCACTGCCCGCAGCACCCTGACCGCCTCATCGGTAATTTCCGGCCCGATGCCGTCACCGGGCAAGACCGCTAGGTTAAACTTCATACTAGACTCTCCGGCTCTCCAATCGCCGCCGGGTATACTCAATCAGCCCACCGGCGGCAATAAGTTCCGCCATAAAATCGGGATAAGGACTGACGGCAAAGGTCAGGCCGCGGGTTAGATTCTTGATGGTGCCGCCGGACAGGTCAACCTCCAGGGTATCACCGTTCTCCGTCTTGTCCACCGCCTCCTCGCACTCCAGCAGCGGCAGGCCGATGTTTATCGCGTTGCGGAAGAAGATGCGGGCGAAGTTTTTGGCAATGACGCAGGAGATGCCAGACCCTTTAATGGCCATCGGGGCGTGCTCCCGCGAGGAGCCGCAGCCGAAGTTGGTGGTGGCCATCATGATATCCCCCGGCCGGACCCTCTTCAAAAAATCAGGGTCGGCGTCCTCCATGCAGTGTTTGGCCAGTTCCTCCGTGATAGAGAGGTTCAAATAACGACCGGGGACAATGGCATCGGTATCCACATCCGCGCCGTATTTATGTACTTTTCCTTTTAACATTAGAAATCTCCTTTTTTATTTTACCAACCCCTCACCCTTTATCCCTCTCCCCTTCATAAGGGGAGAGGGAAGGAATTTCTTAAAGGGGCTTCGCCCCTTTTAATCCCCTTATTAAACATAAGCACTATATTTATGGACTTTACTTTTGAGTGTGGCAGAAAACCAATTTTAACTATTCCAGTCTACTGTTATTGCAAAACCTTCTCAAAATCTTTTACTCTGGGCGGCTTTTTGCCTCTGCCCGGCTCGATGGTATGTCCTTCTTCTCTTAAGTGAGCAGCTTGAGCTTCCACGCCTCCCGGGTATTTCTCATTGAGTTCCCCGCTGCTTTTCAGCGTCCGCCAGTACGGAGTGATATTTGTATCCCCTTCCGCCGCCGCTTCTTCGGCGGCGCGCGCCGCAATCGAGACAAAAATCCCGGTGGTTATCGGGCAGCCGATGGTGGCGCCGTGCTTCCGGGCCAGCGTTTCCCGGATCCGGTTGATGGTGGTTATTTTCCCTTCCGGCACTTTTCTCATAATCTCGTCTACTTCCACCGGTGCTGGAATAACCAATGTCCCCGTTCCCCACCTTTGACTCATCTTATCCGTGATTTCGACGACCCTGGGCAGGTCTTTACTATCGGCCAGTTTCTCGCGCCAGCTTTTGCGTGCCTTGGCCATAGTTTCTCCTCCTGAACAACAGAATCAATATCCCGACTTCTTGCCGATGATGCTTTCCACATCAATCCGGACCACCAGGACAGAGTCCAGTCGCTCCTTTGGAAAGTTGAAATCTTTCTCCGAATACTGTCTCATAATCACTTTCAGGCCGTGAGTTTTTTCTTCGTCGCTTTGCAGAATACAGGCCCGGCCCACGCCAATGACACTCCGGTATTTCGTAGCCCAGCCGCAGGGTTCACCGGCGCTGACCATAGCCACATCAGTATCCATTTCAAAACAAACCCGGTTGTTTTTCCGGATAACCTCTACTTTCCGTCCGACTAAAGCCCCGTGAAAGTAGAGGGCATTCTTCTCATAGCCAAAACAGACCGGAACGATGTAAGGTTCGTCACCGTCCACCAGGCCAATGCGGCATATACTGGCCTCTTTTATTATCCTCTCGATCTCGGCGTTATCGGTAATTTCTCTTTCTTTTCGGTGCATAACTTTCCAGACTAGCGGTACCTTGCCCGCTAACTTCCTCCGGACTGACAATCCGTCCGGCCACCGCGCTGGCGGCCGCCACCGCCGGATTTGAGAGATAGACTTCTGATTTGGGACTCCCCATCCGGCCGATAAAATTGCGGTTGGTAGTGGAAATACACCGCTCGCCTTCCGCCAGAATCCCCATGTGCAGTCCAGCGCAGGGCCCGCAGGTGGGCGTACTGACGGCCGCACCGGCCTTCACAAAGGTCTCAATCAGTCCCAGCGTCAGAGCATCAAGATATACCTGTTCTGAGCCGGGGAAAACGAGGCAGCGTACCCCGGGGTGCACCTTTTTCCCTCTCAATACCTGGGCGGCCAACTGCAAGTCTTCCAGGCGGCCATTAGTGCAGCTGCCGATTACCGCCTGGTTGATGGCGATATCGCCAACTTCACTGACCGGTCTGGCGTTCGCCGGAGAGCCGGGCAGCGCCACCTGAGGTTCCATACCGGAGACATCGTACTCAATGACCCTGGCGTATTCCGCATCGGCATCCGGCTCGTAAACATTGTAAGCGTGTCTTTCTCTAGATTTTATGTAAAGTTGTGTCTTGTTATCTACCCGGAAAAGGCCGGCCTTAGCCCCGGCCTCAATCGCCATATTAGCCATGGTAAACCGCCCCTCCATGGACAGGGCTTCTATCGCCTCACCGACAAATTCCATCGCCGCATAGCGCGCGCCGTCCACGCCAATCTTGCCGATGGTGTACAGGATTAAATCTTTACCCCCTACCCATTCCCCCAGGCTGCCCTGATAGACCAGCTTAATCGTCGGCGGTACCTTCAGCCAGGTGTCGCCGGTGGCCATGGTGGCGGCAATATCGGTCGACCCCATGCCGGTGCTGAAGGCGCCCAGGGCACCGTAAGTGCAGGTGTGCGAATCAGCCCCGATGACCAGCTCACCGGGAAGCACCAGGCCCTGCTCCGGTAAAAGCACGTGCTCGATGCCGCACATCTGGCCCACCTCAAAATAGAGCGTTCCCTGCTCAAGAGCAAACTCCCGCATCTGCTTGGTATTCTCGGCGGAGATTATGTCTTTATTGGGGGTAAAATGGTCGGGTACCATCACTATTCTCCGGGGGTCAAAGACCTTACTTACCCCGATACGCCGGAACTCCCGGATGGAAATCGGGGCGGTAACATCGTTCACCAGAATCATGTCCACCCGGGCATTGATAAACTCACCCGGCCTTACCGTCTCCTTACCGGCATGTGCCGCCAGTATTTTCTCCGCTAAGTTCATCATTGTTTCCTTTCGCTACGAATTACCCGGGAAAATTAAAATTAAGACGTCATCTAATCGGGCGGGGAATAAACAAAACAGCCAAAATAAGAGCCGCCGCCACTACCGAGGCCAGGTAAAGCCCGGCGCCAGCCGCCAGACCGATGCCGGCCACTGCCCAGATGGTGGCCGCCGTGGTTAACCCGGCGACAATGCCCTCACCACCACGGATAATCGCCCCGGCCCCGAGAAAGCCAATCCCGGCCACCACGCCCGCCGCGACCCTCCCCGCGTCATCGGAACCAAAGCCATAGATAGAAGCTATGGTAAACAGGGCGGCGCCGACACAGATAAGGACATGTGTCCTCAGTCCGGCTTGCTTACCGGCTTTTTCTCGCTGGTAGCCAATGCCCGCTCCCAGAGCGGCTGACAGCAGGAGACGCAGCACTATCTCCAATTCCATGGCCATTTTTACGTCTACCCGCTTTCTTTTCTACTTGGCCGCCAGCAGCCGGTTCAGGGCATTGATATAAGCTTTGGCGCTGGCGACAATGATGTCGGTATCCGCCCCCCGACCGGTATAGGTTATGCCGCCACTCTCAATTCTAACCAGTGCCTCACCAATGGCATCAATACCTTCCGTAATCGATTTTATACTGAACTCGGTGAGCGTATTGGGCACCCCGGCTACCTTGTCAATCGCCTTGAAGGTGGCGTCCACGGGACCGGTGCCCAGGGCAGCGTCAGCCCGGTCCTTTCCGTCAGGAGCGATGAGCACCACCGAGGCGGTGGGAATACCTCTATCCCCACAGGATACTTGGATACGGTCAAGATGATATACCTCAGAAACGGTACGCTGCTCCTCGGCCACCAGGGATTCGATATCCCGGTCGGTTATCCCTTTTTTCTTATCCGCCAGCTCTTTGAAAGCGAGGAAGACACGACTAAAATCGTCATCGCTCAGGCTGTAACCCAGCTCCGCCAGCCGTTCCTTGAAGGCATGCCGGCCGCTGAGCTTGCCCAGCACCAGACTGCTTGACGGCACCCCTACCGTTTTCGGGTCAATTATTTCAAAGGTGATGGGCATCTTGATGACACCATCCTGGTGTATCCCCGACTCATGGCGAAAGGCGTTAGCTCCGACAATCGCCTTATTAGGCTGGATAGAAAAGCCGGTCAACTCGCTGACCAACCGGCTGGTCTTGTAAATTTGCCGGGTATCGATATTGGTCTCCAGTTCGAAGAAATCACTGCGGGTCTTGAGAGCCATGACAATTTCCTCAAGCGAAGCATTCCCTGCCCTTTCACCGATACCATTAATGGTACACTCTATCTGCCGGACACCCTGCTTGATTGACTCCAGGCTGTTAGCCACGGCCAGCCCCAGGTCATTATGGCAGTGCACGCTGACCACCGCCCGCCCGATATTGGGCACGTTCTGGAAAATCCCTTCGATTAACCGGCCGAATTCCCCGGGGATGGCATAGCCCATGGTATCCGGAATGTTTACCGTGTTGGCCCCGGCGTCAATGGCTATCTCCAGAATCTGATAGAGATACGCCGGTTCGGTCCGGCTGGCATCCATCGGGGAAAACTCGATATCGTCCGTGTAGCTCTTCGCCCGGGCAACCATATCGCGGGTCAGCTGTAAAATCTCGTCGCGGTCTTTCTGCAATACGTGCATGAGATGTATATCGGAAGACGAGATGAATACGTGTATCCGTGGCCGCGCCGCCTCTTTCACGGCTTCCCAGGCACGGTCAATATCTTTGGGATTAGCCCGGGCCAGGCCACAAATGATAGAATTGCGTACCTCCCGGGCAATAAGCTGTACAGAGGCAAAGTCACCCGGAGAGCTGATGGGGAAGCCAGCTTCAATGACATCCACACCAAGCTTCTCCAGCTGCCCGGCTATCTCCAGTTTTTCCTGGACGTTTAAGCTGCCTCCCGCCGCCTGCTCTCCGTCCCGCAGGGTGGTGTCAAAGATGATTACCTTGCCCATGTTTGCCCCTTTTTACGTAATTACCAGCTAACCTTTACCCAATGTTCCCTGTTTTTACCTAGAGCCAGGGCATCATTTTGCGCAGCTCGGCACCTACCAGCTCTATGGGATGCTCCCGGTCTTTGTTTTTCAGGGCGGTAAAAGTAGGACGGCCCGCCTGG
>DAOWCR010000042.1 GCA_030639445.1 Dehalococcoidales bacterium | reverse complement strand
GGGCATGCCACCCAGCTATCAAGGACTTTTCCTACTCTGGAAAATGTTACCGGTCTGGTAGTGCCCGTGATGGAAAAGGTGGCGGCGCACCCCAGGATAAAGCTCTATGTCTACTCTGATGTGGAGGAAGTCACCGGATACGTGGGCAATTTCCAGGTGAGCCTCCGGCAGAAGGCTTCCTTTGTCGATAAAGAAAAATGTAACTATTGTGGACTCTGCCTGGGAAGCTGCCCCATCACCGTGCCTTCTGAATTTGAGCGGGGTCTCTCTCAACGAGCAGCCATCTATCTTCCCTTTCCTCAGGCCGTCCCACCGCGGCCGGTAATTGATCGCCAGTCCTGCCTCTATTTCAATGGCGACCAGTGCCGGGCCTGCCAGGAGGTTTGCCCGGTCCAGGCTATTGATTTCCAGCAGTCGGATACCCTGGTGGAAGAAAAGGTGGGCGCTATTATCGTGGCTACCGGCTATGAGCTATACCCCGGGGATGGCACTGATGAATATGCCTCCGACCCAGATGTAATTGACGGGCTTCAATTCGAGAGGTTGCTTGCTCTCTCTGGTTCCACTAACGGTGAAATTGGCAGACCTTCCGATGGCAAGGTGCCCCGGCAGATGGTCTTTATCTCCTGCGTGGGCTCCCGCGACCCTGAGCACGGCGTGTCCCATTGCTCTCGGGTGTGCTGTATGTCTACCGCGAAACAGGCAATGCTTTATAAAAAAGCGGTTCCCGGTGGGCAGGCGTATGTTTTCTATACGGACCTTCGCTCCGATGCCAAGGGCTATGAGGAGTTCGTGCAGAAAGTGGTGGACGAAGAAAAAGTGTTTTACCTCAGGGGGAAGGTGTCCCGGGTATTTAGAGACGGTGAATACCTTAAAGTCTGGGGAGTGGATACCCTGACCGGTAAAAATATTGAAATCTCGGCGGACCTGGTTGTCCTGGCGACGGCCATGGTGCCCAGCCCCGGCGCCAAAGACCTGGCCAGGAAGCTGAACATCATCTCGGATAGTTATGGCTTTATCACCGAGGCGCACATCAAGCTCCGGCCGGTGGAAACCCTGACCGCCGGGATTTATCTGGCGGGCACGGCGCAGTGGCCGAAAGACCTTCCCGATACCATCTCGTCAGCCAGTGGCGCCGCCAGCAAAATTCTCTCCCTTTTCTCCCGAAAAGAGCTGCTCCATGCCCCCACGGTAGCCGTAATCGACACGGAGGTGTGCCGCGGCTGCGGGCAATGTGTTGCGGTCTGTGCCTATAAGGCTATCGAGCTTGACGCCAGGAGCAAGGTGGCGCGGGTCAATGAGGCCGTCTGTGAGGGCTGCGGCGCCTGCGCGGTGGCCTGCCCATCCAAAGCGGTGCAGCACAAAAACTGGACACCCGGACAGCTCTTCGAGATGATAAACGTGGCCACCAACGAATACGTGTAGGCAGTGATTATGGTTAAATTAAATTCAGTGCTGGTTATCGGAGCCGGGGCAGGGGGGATAAAAGCCTCGCTGGACCTGGCGGAAGCCGGGTTCAAGGTCTACCTCTGCGACCGGAGCCCCGCCATCGGCGGTGCCCTTATCCGGATGGACAGATGGTTCCCGGATAACCATTGCGGGCTGTGCCAGATGCTCCCTGCTTTCTCTACCGACGACTCGTCCCGGTTTTGCCTGCGCCGCGGTCTCATTCATCCCGATATAGAGCTTATGCCGCTTACCGAAGTAAAAGAAGTGGCCGGGCAGGCAGGGGACTTCCGGATTGGCGTAACCTCCCGGGCAACCGGCGTAACTCCTGAGTTATGCATCGGCTGCGGACTCTGTGCTGGAGTCTGTCCGGTAGAGACCGCCCGCGAATTCAACGAGGGACTGGCACCACGCAAAGCAATATATCCGCCCCATCCCGGTGTCTTGCCCTATGTTTACACTATTGATTGGGATAGCTGTACCAAGTGCGGTGCCTGTGTGGCTAAATGCCCGACACAGGCTATCCGGCTCAAGGAAGGGGAAGTGATAAGGCAACTGCGGGTGGGCGCGGTTATCCTGGCGACTGGCTTTGAGGAGTTTGACCCTGTTCTGGCCACTCAGTACGGCTACCAGCGCTATCCCAACGTGATAACCGGTATCGAGCTGGAGAGAATACTCAGCCCGAGCGGGCTCACCGGCGGAGAACTACTTCGCCTTTCCGATAACCGGGCTCCCGGGTCAATCGCCTTCCTCCAGTGCGTCGGCTCCAGGGACAGCCGGAAAGATTATTGCTCATCAACCTGCTGCATGTTTGCCCTGAAAGAAGCCACACTGCTCAAGCAGGCCAATCCCCAGGTTGATATCCATATCTTTTTTATGGACATCAGGGCTTTCGGCAAGGGCTACTATCGCTACTATGAGCAGGCACGGGATGAATTAGGGGTAAAGTTTACCCGCAGCCGCGTCCCGGTAATCAGGGAGGACCCGCCCACCAGGAACCTCGTCCTCACCACAATTGAGGAGAATGGAGCGCTAGCCAAACGCCAGTTTGAGCTAGTGGTGCTGTCGGTGGGCCAGACTCCAGCTCCCGGATTCCAGGAGCTGTGCCAGGTACTGGGAGTAGAGGTGAACAAATGGGGTTTTTGCCGGAGCGAACTTTTCTCCCCGGTGGCTACCACCAGAGAAGGCATCTATGTCTGCGGCAGCGCTTCGGCGCCCAAGGATATTGCCGACACCCTGGTAGAGGCTGGCGCCGCCGCTGACCAGGCTTCTGGATGGCTGGCGCGCCGGCGCGTACCGCCAACCCCACCGGAGGAAGCTATGGAGTCAGATGCGGAGGAAGCACCACGACTTGGTGTTCTCCTGTGCGACTGTGGGCAGGAGATAACGTCGGTGCTTGACCTTGAAGAGATAGCCGAGTTCAGCCGGCAACTGCCCGATGTCGCTTGGGTGGCACGGGTGCCTTACCTGTGTTATACTGACGCCTGGCAAAGACCGGCTAAAGAGCTGCGGAAGCATAAAGTCAATCGCCTAGTAATTGGCGCCTGCTCCCGCTATTTTAATACCCGTCTGGGGGAAATTGGACTCAACTCCTCCGCCGTCCAAAAGGTCAATCTGAGAGAGCACATCGCCTGGGTGCACGGAGATAACCCGAAAGTCGCCACGGAAAAGGCGAAAAGCCTGCTGGCCATGGCAATTGAACTGGCCCGTGCCCCGGAGCCCGAGCCAGCCTCTCCGGTTAACGTTCATCCCAGGGCGCTGGTCATCGGGGGTGGGCTGGCCGGGCTGACGGCGGCTCTGTCCCTCGCCCGGCACGGAATCGAAGTTCATCTGGTGGAGAAATCAGCCGGGCTGGGAGGTAACCTGAAACAGATATGCTATACGCTGGAGGGAGATGACCCCCAGGCTTTACGGGAGAACATCATTGCCCGGGTGAAGACTGACCGGCTTATCCAGGTGGCTCTGGAGACGGAGTTAATGGAGGTTGGAGGCTATGCCGGGAACTTTGAGGTGAGCCTGAAGGGTAAGGAGTCGCTCCTTCACTCTCTTGAGGTGGGCGCGATTATTGTGGCCAGCGGTGGTGAGGAATACCGTCCCACCGAATACCTTTACGGCCAAAATAAGAATATAATAACGCAAAAAGAGCTGGAAGGAAAGCTGTTTTCGGCGAAACTTGACCCGAGAAATATAAGTTCGGTGGTGATGATTCAGTGCGTGGGTTCCCGGGAAAAAGAAAGGCCCTATTGCAGTCGCATCTGCTGCTCCCAGGCCCTGAAAAACGCCTTGAGATTGAAGGAAGGTAATCCTGATATTGAGGTGACTGTTCTGTACCGGGATATGACCAGCTACGGTTTCCAGGAGGAGTATTATACCCGGGCCAGAGAGAAAGGGATGACCTTCGTTCGCTACGAACCTGAAAGCAAGCCTGAAGTGCGACCGGAAGGAGAAAGACTGGTAGTCGAAGTGGCCGAGCCCGTTCTGGGCGGCCGACTGATACTGGAGCCCGACCTGGTAATCTTGAGCCCGGCGATAATACCCCCGGAGAATACCCCGCTGGCCTGGACCCTGGGCGTGGGCTTGAATGAGGATGGCTTTTTCCAGGAAGCGGAGGTAAAGTTCCGCCCGGTGGACTTTCTCACCGAAGGGATTTATGTTTGCGGGCTGGCCCACTCTCCGCGGGGGATGGGGGAGAGCATCACCCAGGCCCAGGCCGCGGCCCAGAAGGCCGTATCCCTGCTTACCAGGGAGCAGCTGGTCTCCGGAATAGCAGTGTCCGAAACTATTCAGAGGCAGTGCTCCCAGTGTGAGCTTTGTATCACTGTCTGCTCTTATACCGCCAGGATGAAAGATGTGGAGAGTGGTGAGGTAGTGGTCAGGGGGGCGTTATGCCGGGGTTGCGGGGCCTGCGTGGTCGCCTGTCCCAGCGGCGCCGCCAAACTAAGAGGGTTTAAAGACCGGCAGGTCTTTTCCCTGATAGACGCCGCCTTTTAATGATAAGGAGGTTAACCGTTGGCTGAAGAAGACCAGTTTGAGCCCGTTATCGTGGGGTTTTTCTGTAACTGGTGCACCGCCGCCGCCGCTGATTTGGCGGGCACCTCCCGGATGCAGTATCCGCCTAATGTCCGCCCCATACGGGTCATGTGCAGCGGCTCGGTAGACCCGGTGTACGTGCTGAGAGCCCTGCTCGGCGGCGCGGATGGCGTGATTATCGGGGGTTGTCCTCCGGGTGATTGTCATTACGTCTCCGGCAACTACAGAGCCAGGCGGCGAATGGCTATCCTGAAAACAATCCTGGCGACCCTGGGCCTGGAGGAGGAACGGGTCTGGGTCAGGTGGATTAGCGCGGCGGAAGGGGCCAAATTTTCCCGGACGATGAATGAACTTACCCAGGCGATTAAGAAACTGGGACCCAATCCGATGAAAAGAGACTGGTCGATTTGAGGAGTGGTAATGTCGAGTAGTGCCATATTACCGGTCGGGGATGGGGGGGTTCTGGGGGCGGTCAGGGCTTTCCTGGGCAGTCTCTGGCAGAAGAAGCTGATTGACGCTTTGCTGGTCCCCCTGGAGCTTCCCTCCGGGGACAACGTGGTGCCGGCTATCGTGAGTGATCCGGAGAAACTTAAGATGGCCAATCCATTGGCACCGGTGATGCCGCTTAATTCCGCCCGGCAGGTCTCCGCGATAACGATAGCCTCCCCCAGCGCCGAGAGGCTAGGGGTGGTGTTGAGACCCTGCGAGATGAGGGCGCTCATCGAGCTGGTGAAACTGAAACAGGCCTCGCTGGAGAACTTGCTGCTCATCGGGATTGACTGCCCGGGGACCTACTCTATAAGTGATTACGGGCGGTTTGTTCAGAAAGTCAAATCTCCAGCCAACGATTTCTTGAGCAAGTTCCAGGAAGGGAAGGAAGACCCGCTTCTGAGGAAAGCCTGCCAGATATGTGAATATCCCGTCCCGGCGAACACTGACCTGGTTATCGGTCTGCTGGGGATGGACTTAAATAATAGTATTCTCCTTGAGGCCGGTACGGCGGCTGGAGAGAGGATAATCGGGGAGCTGGGACTGGAGAAGGGTGGTGTCAGGAGTCGGGAAGCGGCCATTGCTAAAATGGTTTCCCAAAGGGCGGAGAGAAGAGAACGGCTCTTTGAGCAGGTCCGGAAGGACGCCCGGGGCCTGGAGAAGCTGATGGCCGCCCTGGCCACCTGCATTAACTGCCATAATTGTAAGACGGCCTGCCCGCTGTGCTACTGCCAGGAATGTTTCTTTGATTCTCCGGTGTTCAAGTTCGAGGCGGAAAAGTACCTGGGGTGGGCGCAGCGGCGGGGAGCTCTCCGGATGCCTACCGATACTCTCCTCTTCCACCTGACCCGGTTGAATCATATGGTTATCTCCTGCGTGGGCTGTGGGTTGTGTACCGAGGCCTGCCCCAATAATATACCGGTGGCGGATATCTTTCGGCTGGTGGGCGATAAAGTGCAAAAAGATTTTGAGTATGTCCCCGGTAGAAATCTGGATGACGAGCTGCCCCTGACCACCTTCCGGGAGGAAGAGTTACACAATATCGGGATTTAGTAAGATGCAGTATGTGGCTAAGAGCGTCCCGGCAATCGGTGACACTGATTTCTCGTCAGAGGTAAAGGAAGCGAGTGGCACCAATATCGACCGCTGTTATCAGTGCCTCACCTGCAGCCTGGACTGCCCGGTGGCTTTTGCCATGGACTATCTCCCCCATCAGGTAGTCCGGCTGGTGCAGGTGGGTCTCAAGCAGGAGGCATTGACCAGCGCCACGATATGGGTCTGCGCCAACTGTGAGGCCTGTGCCACCCGTTGTCCCAATGACGTGGCAATACCGAGGGTGATGGACACCTTGAGAGCAATGGCATTACGGGAGAGGGTCGTAGAGAAAGGGAAAGATATCGTCGTCTTTCACCATACCTTTCTGGAGAACATCAGACGGTGGGGGAGACAGTACGAGCTATCCCTGCTTTTGCAAATCAAGCTCAGGACAAGGGACTTTTTCAGTGACCTGAGATTGGGTCTCAGGATGCTGCGGCAGGGCAAGTTGAAATTACGGCCGCCGCGCCTGAAAGACGTGGCTGGAGTGAGAGCCATTTTCCGGAGAATTGACCAATCGCTGGCGGAAGGGGAGCGGACGTGAAATACGCCTACTACCCTGGCTGTTCTCTGGAAACAACGGCGGAAGAGTATGGCCGGTCGGTGAGGGCGGTTTGCGCTCACCTGGGGATAGAGCTGTGGGAGCTGCCCGACTGGAGTTGCTGCGGCGCTTCCTCGGGGCACAGCACAAATCGCCGGCTGGCTCAGGCCCTGGCCGGTCGAAATCTGGCCTTGGCTGAAAGAGTCGGCCTGGATATCGCCGTGGCCTGTCCTGCCTGCTATCTCCGACTTAGAAGCACGCGTAAGGAAGTAAAGGACAATTCCCAAAACCGGGAGGAACTGGTAAGATTGATTGACATGCCCTATGAAGCAAAATATGATACCAGGCATCTACTTGACATAATCTGTAATGACGTTGGCCTGGAAGAATTGAAAAAAAGAGTGGTCAGGCCGCTGGAGGCGTTGCAACTGGTTAGCTACTACGGTTGCTACCTGGTCAGGCCTCCGGAGGTGGTGGGCTTTGACGACCCGGAGAACCCGCAGTCAATGGACAGGCTGCTGGCCGCCCTGGGTGCCGAGGTCAGGGACTGGTCGGGCAAGGTGAGTTGCTGTGGCGGTAGTTTAGCGCTGAGCCGGAAGGAGGTAGCCGGCCGGCTGGTCGCCGAAATAAGCGAGATGGCGCGCCAGGCCGGGGCCCAGGCCATGGTTACCGCCTGCCCTCTGTGTCACTCTAACCTGGAAATAAGGCAGGCTGATGGAAAGCAAAATAAGCTGCCTGTCTTCTATTTCACCGAACTTATCGGGCTAGCCATGGGCCTGGACGGGGCTGAATCCTGGCTGAAAAAGCACCTTATCTCCCCGTTTAGCCTGCTGGCCTCCCATGACTTATAAGAGGAAATTATCGTGAACGCCAAGGATAACCAGGAGACTGACTTGAAGGTAAAGACCGAAGCCGATAAGTTAAAGCTAATTCCGGTACATGTTATGGGCAAGAGGTACCAGGTTCCCGGGGCCCTGACCATTATGAAGGCGTTGGAATATGCCGGCTACCGGTTCATCAGGGGCTGCGGCTGCCGGGGCGGTATCTGCGGAGCGTGCGCCACCGTCTATCGCAAGCCCGGGGACTATCACCTCTACGTCGGGCTGGCCTGCCAGACGGTCGTGGAGCCGGACATGTACCTGGCTCAGATACCTTTTTATCCGGCTAACCGCGCCAGTTATGACTTCGCACAGCTCACGGCAGAGCCCGAGGAGATATTTAAACTGTACCCCGAGGTATTCCGCTGTATCGCCTGCAATAGCTGCACCAAGGCTTGCCCTATGGATATCCCGGTGATGGATGTCATTTCGGCGGTAAAGCAGGGAGATATCGCCAGGGTGGCCGAACTTTCCTTCAGTTGCATTCAGTGCGGGCTTTGCGTCAGCCGGTGCATGGGAGAGTTACCCCAGTATCATATTGCCCAGCTGGCACGGAGAATCTACGGGAGTAAACTCGTTCCCAGGGCGCAGCACCTGGCAGAAGCCGTGACGGCTGCCAGGGACGAAAAATGCCAGAAGATGCTCGGGGAACTGATGAAAAGTGATATCCGGCAACTCACCGCCAGTTATAACTCGCGGGAAATAGAGCCGGAAATGGCCGAGGAGGACTGGACGCCGGCCAAACGTGATTACCTGTAAGGAAAAAAGATGCCGTATACCAGAGAACTGCAAAAATTAATCAGCGTGGTGGAGAAAACCAGGCCGGGGAGGATAGCCCGGAAAAGAAAGGGAGAAGAGTTCCCCTTGATGTCCCTGGAGGAACGAGAGGCGATACTGAAGAAGTTCCACCCGGACCATAAAGAAGAAGGACGACGGGAACTGAAAGTTGGCGCCAGTAAGGGCTATAGTATTGCCCACGAATTTGCCGACTTGCTGGAAGCCCGGAGTCGGGTGGCACCGGACCTGGTCGACCTCTCACGGGTTGATATGGAAACCGATGTGCTGATAATCGGTGGTGGGGGCGCCGGGACGGCGGCAGCACTGCTGGCCGAGGAACATGGGGCAAAGGTTATCCTGGCCACCAAATTGCGCCACGGCGATGCCAATACCGTGATGGCCGAGGGAGGAATTCAATCGGCCACCAAACTGGAAAAAGACTCGATTTGCCTTCATTACCTGGATACCATCGGCGGCGGGCACTTTAAAAATGAGCCCGGGCTGGTGGCTAACCTGGTCACCGAAGGTCCCGGGATACTCAGCTGGCTGGAAAACCTGGGGGTTGCGTTCTCCAAATTCCCTGATGGGAGACTGCGTTCCC
>DAOWCR010000116.1 GCA_030639445.1 Dehalococcoidales bacterium | reverse complement strand
GGGTGGTGTCAAAGATGATTACCTTGCCCATGTTTGCCCCTTTTTACGTAATTACCAGCTAACCTTTACCCAACGTTCCCTGTTTTTACCTAGAGCCAGGGCATCATTTTACGCAGCTCGGCACCTACCAGCTCTATGGGATGCTCCCGGTCTTTGTTTTTCAGGGCGGTAAAAGTAGGACGGCCCGCCTGGTTTTCCAGGATCCATTCCTTGGCGAAAGTGCCTTCCTGAATCTCGGTCAGGATTTCCCACATGGTCTCCCGCACCCCGTCATCAATAACCCGGGGCCCGCGGGTGATGTCACCGTACTGCGCGGTATGGCTGACCGAATCACGCATGAAGCTGATGCCACCTTTGTAAATCAGGTCGACAATAAGCTTGAGCTCATGCAAACACTCAAAGTAAGCTAACTCCGGCTGGTAACCGGCTTCCACCAGGGTCTCAAAGGTAGCCTTGAGCAGCGCGGTGACGCCGCCGCAGAGGATACACTGCTCACCAAAAAGGTCGGTCTCGGTCTCCTCGGCAAAGGTTGTTTCCAGGACGCCGGCCCGAGCACAGCCAATTGCCCCGGCGTAGGCCAGAGCCTTTTCCCTGGCTTTACCGGAAGTATCCTGACAGACCGCCAGCAACGCCGGCACACCCTGGCCCTGAGTATAAAATTCCCGCAACATGTTGCCCGGGCTCTTGGGCGCTATCATGGTAACGTCAATGTCAGGCGAGGGGATAACCTGCCCGAAATGGATGTTAAAGCCGTGCGAAAACATCAGCATATCACCTTTAGACAGGTTCGGCGCAATCTGCTGGTTGTAGATTTCCTGGTGCAGACTATCCGGGGCCAGCATCACGATGATATCGGCTTCTTTCGCCGCTTCCGCTACCGTGACCACCCGAACGCCATCAGCCTCGGCCCGGCTCCGGCTTTTACTCCCCTGGTACAGGCCCACCACCACCTGACAGCCGCTATCTTTGAGGTTTAATGCCTGGCCGCGCCCCTGGTTGCCATAACCCACGATGGCGATTGTTTTCCCTTTCAGCAAACTCTGGTCGGCATCTTTGTCATAGTATACTTTGACCATAATGTACTCTCCTCTTACCTTTATATTTATTTTTACTTTTAACGCCTGGCGGCGCTTGAGAAATTAACCATTTACGTCTCATTTAATCAAATTTTCCCGGTTCTGGTCACCTCACCATAAAACATCCTCCCTTTTCAGTTACTCCGGCACCCGTGCTTCCTATCTCTTTTCATGCGCCTTGTTAGCTGTTTTTCCTTCCGCCGATAGCTGGCCGCGCAGCATGGCGATACGGCCGGTCCGGGCCATCTCCCTGATACCGAAGGCGCGGAGCAGGCTTAACAAAGAATCTACCTTATCCTCATCGCCGGTAATCTCAATGGTTAACGAATCAGAACCAACATCAACTATGCTCGCCCGGAAGATATCCGCAATCTCAATAATCTCACTCCGGGTAGTCGAGGTAGCCCTTACTTTTATCAGGGCCAGTTCCCGGACGGTGATATTATCGCCGCTAACGTCAACCACCTTGACCACATCCACCACTTTGTTCAGCTGCTTTCTGACCTGCTCCAGCGTACTGGCGGAACCGTTGACGACAATGGTCATGCGCGACAAATTCGGCAGTTCACTATGTCCCACGGCGATACTTTCAATATTAAAACCACGCCGCCGAAACAGGCTGGCCATCCTGGTCAACACCCCCGGCCTGTCCTCGACCAGGGCAATTAAGGTGTGTTTCATCGTGGCCATACGGCTACTTTTCCCCTCGGTTTTTCGATAACGGCGGTAACGGTACTACTCTATATCTCTCGCCGTAATATCGGATACCCGGACGACATCCACTATCTTTTCCAGCTGCTTCCTGACCTGTCCCAAAATATTGGCGGACCCGGCCACTACAATGGCCACCCGTGTCAGGCCCGGCCGTCCGGTATCCTCGGTTTCAATAGTCTCCAGCACGTTGACGCTCTGAATATTGAAGCCGCGCCTCCGGAATACGCTGGCCATACGGTTCAGCACGCCCGGCTTATCTTCTACCAGAGCCAGTAAAATATGCTTCGCTACCGTCATATCAACACCATCTTCAGAATTAGATATTGCTCACGGGAAGCTTGGTCGAATCGGAGATGGGTTTCACCTTTTTATTAGGGTCTTCTATAATCTCGGTTAGACCCGCCCCCGGACGCACCATCGGTTAGACATTCTCTTCCGGTTCCACCTTAAAATCAAGCAGGAAAGGACCCGGATGCGCCATGGCCTGCTCAATCGCCGGCACCACTTCTTCTTTATGCTGCACCCTTATCCCGGGAAGGCCATAGCCTTCCGCAATCTTGACAAAGTCCGGGGAGGATATGGGGGTAGCGACGTAGCGCCGTTTATAAAAGAGTTCCTGCCACTGCCGGACCATACCCAGATAGCCATTATTGATAATAGCGATTTTAACGGCGGCCTGTTCCTGGACGATGGTGGCTAACTCCTGAAGTGTCATTTGAAAACTGCCGTCCCCGTCAATGCACCAGACCGGGTTGTCCGGGCAACCTATCTTGGCGCCCATTGCGGCGGGCAGTCCGAACCCCATCGTCCCCAGGCCTCCCGAAGAAATCAGCGTATTCGGTTTATCGTAGTAGTAATGCTGGGCGGCCCACATCTGGTGCTGCCCGACGCCGGTGACAATTATCGCCTCGCCCCGGGTCGCTTCGTATATCTGGCGAATGACGTACTGGGGCAACAGCCCGTCGGTATCCCTGATTTCCAGCGCCGGGTGTTCTTTTCGCCAGGTTTCAAGCTGTTTCAGCCAGTCAATACGCTGGTTGGCGGCAGTCAATTTATTTATCTCCTGAAGAACCATCCTGGCATCGCCGACGATAGGCACATCAACGCGTACATTTTTACCGATTTCGGCCGGGTCAATGTCAATATGGACAATATGGGCGTGAGGGGCAAAAGCGCTTATTTTACCGGTCACTCTATCATCAAACCTCATGCCCACGGCCAGCACCAGGTCAGCATGCTCCACGGCCAGATTGGCGTAAGCCGTACCGTGCATGCCCACCATGCCGTAATTGAGAACGTGGCTTTCCGGGAAGCAGCCGATACCGAGCAGAGTGGTGACTACCGGTATTTGCGCGGTCTCCGCCAGCCATTTCAATTCGGCATATGCCCCGGAGATAGCTACCCCTCTGCCGGCAATAATGAGAGGGCGTTTAGCTTCACTTATCGCCCTGGCCGCCTTCTTAATCTGCGTCGGGTGTCCCTGGAGTGTCGGTTTATAGCCGGGCAAATCCACTTTATCGGGGTAGTTAAACTCCGTCTGCTCCAGAAAGATATCCCGCGGTATGTCAATTAACACCGGCCCGGGCCGGCCGGTCCTGGCCAGATGAAAGGCTTGTTTCACCACTCCCGCCAACGAATTAACATCAAGAATGAGATAATTATGCTTGGTAACG
>DAOWCR010000135.1 GCA_030639445.1 Dehalococcoidales bacterium | reverse complement strand
ATGCGTGGCACACTTCATTATGTCAACCTTCCCTCTCCTTGGATTCTTCCCTGTCACTGGCTTCGCGAGGTACTCGATACATCCAGGCTTTCCTGTCCCTAATGTCACGGTCAAAAAACAGACGATTAAGCAATAATTGCCCTTTACTGATTGAGACCGCCTCAGCCGCTTTTGGTGCTGTCAGCCGCTTAATAACTATTACTATAAATATAGCTGAAAAACCAAGGGTAACCGAAAGCGGCTCATAAAACAAACTGACCAGAGGCATGGCCGCCATGCCGAGAAGTATCGGTAGTGGGGAGCTGCGCAGAATAACGGCACCAATGACGAGAATGGTGAAAAAGGCTACCGCCACCCAGGGCGTCATATCATTTATCAGGGGAAGGATGAGGATAATGCCTATCATCGTGCCAATACCCCGGCCGCCGCTGAAGCGGAGAAAGACCGACCAGTTATGCCCGATGACGGCGGCCGTCCCCACGGCGATCTGCTGGGCAATGTCCAGACCGACGGCTTGAGTGGCCCAGACCATCAACATTCCCTTGCTGAAATCAAAAGCGCCCACCGGTAAGCCGAACCGCCAGGAAGTCATCCGCCACAGGTTACCGCCGCCCACCTGGCCGGTGCCGTATTTCCTTAAGTCAATGCCGCGGGATAGTCTGGCCACCAGGTAGGCAGCCGGCACCGAACCCAGGAAGTAGGCCCCCGATATTAAGGCAAACCAGGTAGTCATACACTCCTCAAGGAAAGTATTTTTCCGATATTATGAATTGGCCGGCTTTAATTTCCGCTGCCCGGCCAGGGCGGAGAGCCGCTCCACCGACGACGCGGGCACGTCAATGCCGCCCATCATTATCTCGCTGCCATCCTCCAGACCGTGGTAGTCAGTGCCGCCGGTGACAATAAGGTTATGCCTTTTCGCCAGGCTGACCAGGCGGTTTATTTCCTCGGCCGTATAGCCGTTGTAGTAGGCTTCAATGCCCACCAGGCCGGCCGCCTTCAGTTCGGTAATCATTGCCTCCGGGTCTGGAACCGTAAACGGGTGCGCCATTACCGGCAGACCGTTTGTCCGCGTTATCAGGGCCACCGCTTCCGCCGGGGTTATTTTTTCCCGCTCAACATAGGCCGGGCCGTCGCGGGCGATATATTTATCAAAGGCTTCCTTTATGGAAGTAATATAACCCTTCTCCAGCATCGCCCGGGCGATGTGCGGACGCCCCACCGAGCCGTCGCCGGCAATTTCCTGTACCCGCAGCCACTCAACATGGATACCCAGGCCGGCCAGTTTGGCAATCATCCCCTGCGCCCGTCCCTCGCGGGAATGGCGAAACCGGGCCAGGGCGGCCTCCAGTTCCCGGCTGGTATAATCGATGAAGTAGCCCAGAATGTGGACTTCACCACGGTCAATATCAGTGCTCATTTCCACGCAGGGGAGGACTTTCAGTCCGGGGAAGTTTTTGGCCGCCTCCAGCGCCGGGGCAATCCCGTTCACGGAATCATGGTCGGCCAGGGCAATGACGGTTAAGCCAAGCGCCGCGGCCCGGCGGACGATTTCTTCCGGGCGGTAGCGCCCGTCGGAAGCCGTGGAGTGAATATGCAGGTCAATCTGGCTCAAGGCCCCTCCACCGACCGGTAGATACGCTCGATATTTATGGCCCGGCCGCTGTCTTCCGCTATCTCCACCATTACGGCGTTGAATTCCGGTTTACCCTCTCCCACGGACAGGCGGTGGGGTAGACCGGTCAGAAAGCGCTGGATTACCGCCTCGACGTTATCGCCGATAATTGAGTCCTTCGGTCCGGTCATGCCGATGTCGGTAACGTAGGCGGTGCCTCCGGGCAGCAAGCGGGTGTCAATGGTGCCGACGTGGGTATGGGTGCCCAGTACGGCGCTGACCCGGCCGTCCAGATATCGCCCCATGGCTACCTTCTCCGAGGTGGCTTCGGCATGAAAGTCAACAATGATAACCGGCGGTTTTGATTTCAGTTCCGCCAGCAGCTTGTCCATCGCCCGGAACGGGCAGTCTATTTCCCGCATAAAGGTCCGGCCCATCAAATTGACCACCACCGTCTGTCCGGTGACCAGGTATCCCTTGCCGGGCACTCCGGGGGGGTAGTTTAACGGGCGCAGAATGGGCATGTTGCCATCAAGATGGGGAATAATCTCTTTCTGGGCCCAGATATGGTTGCCCGAGGTAATGACGTCAACCCCGGCTCCCAGTAGCTCGCGGGCAATGGACGAAGTCAGGCCGAAACCGCCGGCGGCATTCTCCGCGTTGGCGATAACCAAATCTAACCCGTTTTGCTGGCGCAGACCGGGCAGAAATTTATGTACTGCCTGTCGGCCCGGCCGGCCGATGATATCCCCGATAACCAGGACTAGCATCAATTCTCCTTACTTGGATGGTTGAACCCCATTCCCCTTTAGCTTTACTTAGTAATGCCATCCCCCTTTGTCCCCCTTCCCCTTGGTAAGGGGAAGGGGGAATGGCTTTATAAGAGAGGCTTCGCCTCTCTT
>DAOWCR010000113.1 GCA_030639445.1 Dehalococcoidales bacterium | reverse complement strand
GGTGAAACCTCTCTTAAATACTCATTCCCCCTTCCCCTTATCAAGGGGAAGGGGGATAAATGGGGGATGGGGTCACCTGATAACCTCAAAGAGACAGGGTCAACAAACCTGCCTGACTTGCCTCTAAATTAAGCAGTGTGATAAGATTACTTGTCTTTTCTGTTCAGTCCCGACAGAGGCGGATGGCAATGAAAAAAGATAAACTGGACGAACTGGCCAGGTTAGAGAAGCAGGCAAAAGCGGGCGGTGGTGAAAAACGGGTCAAGCGGCAGCACGACTCGGGCAAGCTCACGGCACGGGAGAGGATTGACCGGCTCTTTGACCCCGGCACCTTCCAGGAAACGGACTTATTTGTCCAGCACCACTGCACTTATTTTGGCATGGACGAAGTTTCTATTCCGGCTGACGGTGTGGTTACCGGCTACGGCAAGGTGAACGGCCGTACCGTATGCGTCTTCTCGCAGGACTTTACCGCCCGGGGTGGCACACTGGGGGAAATGCACGCCCGGAAAATATGCCGGGTCATGGATATGGCCATGACCATGAAAGTGCCCATAGTCGGTTTACTGGACAGTGGCGGGGCCCGTATCCAGGAGGGGATTAACGCCCTGAACGGCTATGGTCAAATCTTTTTCCGCAATTCCTGCGCTTCCGGGGTAATTCCCCAGATATCGGCCATTATGGGCCCGGCGGCGGGTGGGGCGGTCTATTCCCCGGCCATGACCGACTTCGTTTTCATGGTGAAGGGCACCAGCTACATGTATATCACCGGCCCCGGCGTGGTCAAGGCGGCCACCAGCGAGGAGATAACCGATGATGAGCTGGGCGGGGCCATGACCCACAATATCAAGAGTGGCGTGGCCCAGTTTGCCGGTGATAATGATGAGCAGACTATTGCCGAGATTAGAGAATTACTGGGCTATCTGCCGCAGAGTAATGAGGAAAAACCGCCGGATATTAAGCCCACCGATTCTCCGGACCGCGCTGACCCGGACCTGGACGATATTATGCCGGATGAAGCGAATAAGACCTATGATATGAAGGACGTTATCCGGGCTATCGTGGACAACGGCCAGTTTCTGGAGCCGTCCCGCCGGTATGCCCCGAACATAATCACCTGCTTTGCCCGCTTGAACGGGCATGTCGTGGGCATTATTGCCAGCCAGCCGGCTCACCTGGCCGGTTGCCTGGACATCAATGCCTCGGACAAAGCGACCCGGTTTATTCGCTTCTGCGATGCTTTCAATATTCCACTGCTGACCATGGCCGATGTCCCCGGCTATCTCCCCGGGAGTAACCAGGAATGGGGGGGTATCATCCGGCATGGCGCCAAGCTCCTCTGGTGCTATGCCGAGGCCACCGTGCCCAAGATAACCCTGATTACCCGTAAGGCGTACGGCGGGGCCTACATCGCCATGTGCAGCCAGAGCCTGGGGGCGGACTATACCCTCGCCTGGCCGACGGCGGAAATCGCGGTCATGGGGGCGGAGGGTGCCACCGCCATCATCCACCGCCAGGAAATCCAGAGTGCGCCCGACCCCGCGGCTAAAGGGGAGGAGAAGATTAAAGAGTACCGTGAGCTGTTCTATAACCCTTATGTTGCCGCCAGCCAGGGATATATTAATGCCGTTATTCCCCCCCGGGATACCCGCCCGAAGATAATTGCCGCTCTTGAGGCATTACAGAATAAGAAAGAGGCCCGCCCGCCAAAGAAGCACGGCAATATCCCGATGTAGGTGGTCAAGGGGGAAATAGTTTTTTAACCTCACCCCCTTTGTCCCCCTCTCCTCAAAAGGAGAGGGGGGAAGGATTGGTTTTGAAGAGGTTTCACCCCTTCAATCTACCCTGTTTAACTGAAGGGAAAAAGATTGTAGCGTTCTGGTGAAAGAACTAAACTCATGGGTAAAACACTTGCCGAGAAGATATTAAGTCAGAAGTCGGGCAATGATGCCCGGGCGGGAGACATGGTGATTGCGGAGGTGGACCTGGCTTTTGTCCAGGATACTACCGGGCCGCTGACCGTCCGGCAATTTCAGTCCGGCGGGTTCAAGAGCCTGGCCAACCCGCTGAAAACAGCTATATTTATTGACCATGCCGCGCCCAGTCCGAACCGCAGCCTGTCCAATGACCATTGGCTTCTCCGGCGCTTCGCCCGGGAGACCGGCGCCGTTATGTCTGATGTCGGCGAGGGGGTCTGCCACCAGCTGGTCGGCGAGTCTCTGGCCCGGCCGGGCGATGTCATTGTTGGCTCCGACTCACATACGGTAACCGCCGGCGGACTGGGGGCTTTTGCCACCGGCATGGGCTCTTCCGATGTGGCCGTGGCCATGGCTCTGGGTAAGACCTGGTTCCGTGTCCCGGAGAGTATTCAGGTGGTGGCTGCCGGCAGTTTTCCGAAAGGCGTCTATGCGAAGGACTTAACTCTTCACCTTATCGGTTTGATTGGCGCGGACGGCGCTACCTATAAAGCACTGGAATTCGGTGGTGAGACGGTAACGGCAATGTCTATGTCGTCGCGCTTGACCACCGCCAATATGGCGGTGGAGGCGGGGGCTAAAGTCGGGCTTTTTCCGGCTGATGAGACTACCCGCGATTACCTGGCCGGGCAGGGACGGGGTGAGCACTACCGGCCTATCTCCCCTGATACCGATGCCGCCTACGAGCAGACCATTAATATCAATGTGGCCGGGCTTGAGCCGACCGTGTCCCGGCCGCACACCGTGGACAATACGGCGCCGGTTACGGAGCTCAAGGGAACTAAAGTGCAGCAGGTGGTTATCGGCACCTGCACCAACGGGCGGCTGGAAGACCTGGCGGTCGCCGCCGGTATCCTGAAGGGGAAGAAAAGCCACCCTGAGACCAGGCTGATAGTTGCCCCGGCGTCACGGCGGGTCATGCTGGAGGCGGTTAAAAACGGCTTTATCCAGGTTCTGATTGAAGCCGGGGCGGCGGTCCTGCCCCCGGGCTGCGGACCCTGCCTTGGTCTCCACCAGGGGGTGCTGGGTGACGGGGAGGTCTGCCTCTCTACCTCCAACCGCAATTTTAAGGGCCGGATGGGTAACCCGGAAGCTCTGGTCTACCTGGGCAGCCCGGCGACGGCGGCGGCGACGGCCATTGCCGGTGAAATCACCGACCCACGGGAGGTGATTTAGGTGCTCAAGGGCAGAGCTTTTAAATTCGGTGACGGTATTTCCACCGACCACATCATTCCCGGGCGCCTGGCTCACCTCAGGAGCAACCTCCCGGAGCTGGCGAAGCACGTCCTTGAGGACGCCGACCCGACTTTTGTTTCCAGGGTCAAAGCCGGAGATTTTATCGTGGCCGGCAGTAACTTCGGCCTCGGCTCCAGCCGGGAGCACGCCCCGCTGGTAATCAAGATGGCCGGAGTCAGCGCCATACTGGCGAAATCGGCCGCCCGCATATTCTTCCGGAACGCGATTAACCTGGGACTGCCGGTGCTTATCTGCGATACTGACGGCATTGCTGATGGGGATGAGCTGGCGGTTGACCTGGCGGCGGGCACGGTCAGAAATGTCACCCGCAGTAAGCAGTTCACCTTCGGCAAAATTCCCGCGGTGATGCTCCGCATTCTTGGCGAGGGCGGGCTGATTCCCTATATTCAGAAGCACGGTGGTTTCAAGCTGTAATTAGAGGAGACGAATTGATGGCTTATGATGTTACCCTCATCCCGGGCGATGGCATCGGGCCCGAGGTTACCGCCGCGGCCCGGCGGGTGCTGGAAGCCACCGGCGTGGCTTTCCACTGGGATATCGCCGAGGCCG
>DAOWCR010000134.1 GCA_030639445.1 Dehalococcoidales bacterium | reverse complement strand
CTCCTTTGAACCCCTTCAGGGTCTTTAGGGCAGTAGCAAACTGATCGGCCAGTTTCTCTCCTGCCAATCGCATTCCTGGTCCAAGATTCAACATTAGCAACGATGCATACATGATTCATCCTCCCATCACTTAAAGATTCAGGTAAGTTAATTGTAGTCCTATACGATTATTTGTCAATACCTAGAAAAGGGAACGATAATAGTTAATAAACAAGAATTATGAATAAAGCTCAATTATACACCCATTGTCAAATTGACCCACTATCAAAGATAGTATTAGTTATCATAAATTATATTGGTATAATAAATGATAATTATATAATGTTATATGGTTAATTAAAGTATATTTCTTATTTCCTATTGCAGACCATTTCGCAACAAGCTAAAGTATCTAAGCGATCAATAACTCGGTAGATCAGTTAACATAAATTTTGCACTTCCCTCTTAATAAGGGAGGGGGATAAAGGGGATGGGTTCCCTAATAAAACCTGAGGGGGATGGGGTTGCCAAATAAACCTGAAGGGGAGAGCCTTACTTATAATTAATGAAAATCAGCTTGACAAAGTGACCCATACGGATTAGGATTTTTTTGAGGTCGTGCTAGATGGGGAGCCAGCGGTGCCCTGTAACCTGCAATCCGCTACAGCAGGGTTGAACTCCGGCTTGAGGCCTTTGTCTGGTAGGACTACCCGGGTTAAGCGGTGTTGAAGGCCGGGTCCTGCGCGGCAGAACCCTATGAACCCCGTCAGATCCGAGAGGAAGCAGCGGTAAATAGTCGTTTCTGGGTGCCGCAGGGTTACCTGGCCGGAGCCGGCTGACTCAAGCAAGCTATCCGGCGGGGTCGGGGGCCGGTGCACGGCCTCATATTTCTGGACAGGAATTAAGAGCCGATAAAAACTACCGGCGGGGGCTATTTGAAGACGGAGTCACTGCTAACCCGGACCAGGCGGATGCTGCGCCGTTTCGACCTGAAGTCGAGGAAAAGGCTGGGGCAGCACTTCCTCGTCGATGAAGAGGTGTTGCAGCTCATCACTGCTTCGGCGGAGCTTGACCCTGACGACACTATCGTGGAGATAGGCCCCGGCCTGGGTATCCTCACCGGAGAGCTGGCCCAACGGGCGGGCCGGGTTATCGCCGTTGAGCTGGACGATAAACTGGCGGCCAGTTTAACGGAAACGCTGGCCTCTTTTAGCAACATTACCATCATCAACAAGGATATCCTGCGCCTTGACCCGGCGGCTTTACTGCCCGCGCCCGGTCCCTACAAAGTGGTGGCCAACCTGCCCTATTACATTACCTCGCCCGTCCTGCGCCATTTCCTGGAAGCGGCGGTCAAGCCGGAGAGAATGATTGTCATGGTGCAGAAAGAGGTGGCCGAGGCCATCGCCGCCGGTCCCGGACAGCGCAGCGTGCTCAGCCTCAGCGTGCAGTTTTACGGGAAACCGGAAATAGTCAGCTACGTGCCGGCCCGAGCTTTCTACCCGGTACCCGCGGTTGACTCCGCCCTGCTGCGGGTAGAGGTCTACCCCCGGCCAATCGTGGCGGTAACCGATGAAAATGGCTTTTTCAAGCTGGTGCGGGCCGGCTTTGCCGCTTCCCGCAAGCAAATCGCCAACTCTCTAGCCCAGGGCCTGGGACAGCCCAAGACCGAGGTGCTGGCCTTACTGGAGAAAGCGGGGATTGTGCCGCAGCGGCGGGCGGAGACCCTGACCCTCGAGGAGTGGGCGCGGCTGTGGCAGGTGTTTGCCCGGAGAGGTGATAAAAAATAAGATGCTGACGATCCCGGCACCGGCCAAGCTGAACCTGACCCTGGAAGTCCTGGGCAGACGCCCGGACGGCTACCACGAAATCCGCAGTGTTTTCCAGGCGGTGAACCTGTGCGATAGCCTCCGTTTCCAGCCGGGTCAAAAAGTTTCTTTTCAGTCCGACCTGCCGGACTGGTCTCCGCAAAAGAGCCTGGTCTCCCGAGCGGTCAGCCTGCTGCAGGAGACCACCGGCAGCGCCAAAGGAGTTACCATAGAAGTCAGCAAGCGCATTCCCCTGGTGTCGGGGTTGGGCGGAGACAGCAGTGACGCCGCCGCTGCCCTGCGCGGACTGAACCAGCTCTGGGCTTTGGGCTTATCACCGGAGGAACTGCTTTCCCTGGCGACACGGCTGGGCTCGGACGTGGCCTTTTTCCTCCACGGCGGCACCGCCCTGGTGGAAGGAAGAGGCGAGGTGGTAACCCCCCTTCCCCCATTACCCGATATGTGGGTGGTGCTGATAGTACCGGCGGTTCCCCGGCTGCCGGAAAAGACCAGGCAACTCTACGCCAGCCTGAAAGCCAGCCACTATACCGACGGGCGGATTACGGAGAGAGCGGTGGCCGAAATTAAGAAGGGCAGAGCGCCCTCCGGGCTGTTCAACACTTTTGAAAACGTGGCCCTTACCCGCTTCTCCGATCTAAAGGTCGACCGCGGCCACATCAGGAAACTCGGCGCCGTCAACGTCCACCTGGCCGGGTCAGGCCCGGCCCTGTTTACCCTG
>DAOWCR010000094.1 GCA_030639445.1 Dehalococcoidales bacterium | reverse complement strand
GCTCACTTACCCCTAGAAGACGAATCCCCTCTGCCGCAGCGACAAAGGGGACTCGCTTCAAACGTCTTTATAACCCCTAGAGGGCGTGGACTTTGTCTATCTCCTCGTCAGGCACGTCGAAGACCACATTATGGGGTGGGAGCTTCTCGTACTTCATGAATTCAGGCAGGCGGTCGTGAGCCCTGGTGAAGCCGGCCGCCCCGTTGAAGGCTCGCTCCATCTTGATAATCTCCCCGCCAATCCGGCCCACGTCGTCCACCGTCCACTTGGTGCCCAGCACCCCGTTGCACTCCTCCACCACTCCTTCGAGTCCGGAGGGGATGTCCAGGACGGCGAAAGAAATGAACAGGCAGTGGCCGGTGCTGTCAAAGAAGTAGGCCGTGGTATGCAGGAAGTTGCGCACCAGGGCTGACTTCTCCGCGACGAACTTATCTACCGAGCCGCCTATATCCAGTATCTCGGGGGCGATGGTGTAGCCGGAGGTGTGGTCGGCGCCCATGGTGGAGGTGGCATAGATGGTGCCGATGCCCTTGATTGCCCTCGGCTCATAGGCGGGCATTCCCTGCCCCTTGACAGTGGGGCAGCGCACCACGCCGAAAGTGCCGGCGGTGATGGCCGCGCCACTGCCCAGGATGCGGCCCAGGGGAGTGCCCTGGCCGATTTCATGCATCAGCTCAATGGCCTTTTTGCTATCACCGAACCTGGCCAGGCCGGCTTCCATGGCCACGCCGATGGTCACCCCGGCCTCGATAGTGTCCACGCCGTAGTCGTTGCACAGGCGGATGAGCTCCCCGGTAACGTCCAGGCTGTCAATACCGCAGTTGGCGCCGAGGGACCAGATGGACTCATACTCCTGGACGGAGACCAGCTCGGTGCCATCGGGCCTGGGGTAGACGTTGGAGCACTTGATGATGCAGCCGGGGGAACAGTTATGGCCGACCATACCCACGCCACCCCGCTTCTCGCAGGTCTCTTTGAGGGTCTCCCCGGATATCTTGCTGGCGCCCTCAAAGCGCCCGTCACTGAAGTTACGGGTGGGCAGGGCGCCGGCCTCGTTGATGACGTCAATCAGGGTGGCGGTGCCGGTGGTGTTCAGCGCCCCGCCGGGCTTGGTAATATCGTGTTCCCGCAGGGCGGCCACGAGCTTCTTGCGCCCGGTATCAAAGACCTCCTTGTTGGCGATGGGGACGCCGGGGCCGCCGGCGTCATCGAGGATGATGGCCTTGAGTCCCTTGCTGCCCATCACCGCCCCCATCCCGCCGCGGCCGGCGTAGCGGCTGGGACGGTTCTCGGGGTCATTGACGCAGACGCCGGCCATTGACATCAGTCTCTCCCCGGCGGTGCCAATGCCGATGATGGCCACCTTGTCACCAAACTTTTTGAAGAGCATGGGGTAGGTCTCGTACAGCCCTTTGCCCGTGAAACCGTCCGCCGGCTGGAGCTGGGCGCCGTCTTTGTCCACCTTGAGCAGCCAGAACTTGCCCTTTTCCCTGGGCTGCCCCTCGACGATAATCGCCTTGAGGCCGAGGCGGGCGAGCTTCTGGCCGGCCATACCGCCGGAGTTGGTCTCCTTGATGGTGCCGGTCAGGGGGGACTTGCCGCCCACCGAGATGCGGCCGGAAGAGGGAGCATTGGTCCCGGTGACGATGCCGGCGGCGAAGGTGACCTTGTTGTTGGGGCCCAGGGGATGGCAGGTGGGTGGCACCTCATCACAGGTTATCGCCGAGGTCAGGCCGCGCCCGCCCGTCAGCCGGTACTTCTCCGGTACATCCTCGAACCTGGCGGTTAAATCAGTCATGTTGACGCGCAAAATCTGGCTCATCTGAAATTACCTCCTCGCTTTTATTTGAGCATTGTCAATATACAGAACTAAGGTTATCTCTGTCAATAGGGGTTTAGCCCGGAAGGCAAGAAGTAATTTCAAGCACGTTTACACCGGCCGGCTGGTTGGTCTATACTTAAAACATAGCCCGGGACGTAATTAAAGCGGAAGGAGTCTGGCAAACTTGGCGACGGTCAGGGTACAGGATTTTAGTCAGCTCAAAGAGAAGGCCCAGGAATATCTTCCCCCCGGGAAGATAGCCGTGGTGGAAGATGCCTACCATTTTGCTGTTGAGGCGCACCAGGGACAATACCGGAAGTCGGGCGAGCCCTATATTGAGCACCCGTTGCAGACGGCCTTGATACTGGCGGAGCTCCAGCTTGATGGCAGCTCTCTGGCGGCGGCGCTGCTCCACGATATTCCGGAGAACTGCGGCCTGCCAGTTTCCGAGATTGAAGCCAGGTTCGGCCCGGAAATAGGCAAGCTGGTTGACGGCACCACCAAGCTGGGCAAAGTCTCCTGGCAGACCCCGGAAGCCGCCGCCCGGGAAACGCAGGCGGAGAACCTGCGGAAAATGCTGGTGGCCATGGCGGAAGACCTCCGCGTGGTGTTTATCAAGCTGGCGGACCGGTTGCACAATATGCGCACCCTGGAGGCTCTGCCACCGGAGAGACAGCGCAGTATTGCTCAGGAAACTCTGGAGATATATGCCCCGCTAGCTCATCGCCTGGGGATGCGGGAACTGAAGTGGCCGCTGGAAGATTTATCTTTCCAGTATCTGGAGCCGGAGAAGTACCGCCGAATTGTGGACCTGCTGGCCGCCCGGCGTGTTCAGCGGGAAAACTTTATCGCCCGAATAATAGAGGTTTTAAGGGGAGAATTTAAGAAAGCCGGTCTCCAGGTCGAGATGTCCGGCCGGCCGAAGCACATCTACAGTATCCACCAGAAAATCGAGCACTATGCCGCCCTGGGCAAGCACTTTGACGATATCCATGACCTTTTTGCCCTCCGGGTACTGGTCGATACGGTGCCTGACTGCTACAGCGCGGTGGGTGTCATCCACAGTTTGTGGCGCCCTTTACCGGATGAATTTGACGATTATCTGGCCACTCCCAAGCCCAACGGGTATCAGTCCATCCATACGGCGGTGATGTGCCTCGGCACCACGCCTCTGGAGGTCCAGATTCGCACCCGTGACATGCACCGTATTGCCGAGTATGGGGTAGCCGCTCACTGGCGCTATAAAGAAGGCGAAAAAAAGGACTTGCATTTTGAGGAGAGGATAGGCTGGTTGCGCCAACTGATTGACTGGCACCGGGAGCTCAGCGGGGCGGAGGAATTTCTGGAGTCGGTGAAAACGGATATCTTCATTGACCAGGTCTTTGTTTACACCCCCAGGGGGGAGATAAAAGACCTGCCCAAAGGGTCTACCCCTCTTGACTTTGCTTACCGGGTGCACACCGAGCTGGGGCACCGCTGTATCGGCGCCAAGGTGAATGGCCGGCTGGTGCCGCTGAGTTCTGCGCTGAAAAATGGCGATGTCGTCGAAATTATGGCGACGAAGGGGGAGAGAGGACCGAGTCGGGATTGGCTGAACCCGCACCTGGGCTATGTCAATACCTCCCATGCCAGAGAGAAGATACGGCAGTGGTTTAAAAGACAGGAAAGAACGGAGAATATTGAGCGCGGCCGCCAGCTTCTGGAGAAGGAGCTGAGACATCTGGGAGTAAAGATTGAGCGCGCCGAGCTGGCGAGCCTGTTCAATTACAGTAACCCGGATGACTTTCTGGCAGCACTTGGTTACGGCGGCGTGACCACTCACCAGATTGCCCTGATGCTGGCTGCCGAGCAGGAGCCGCTTAAATTGCCGACGGAAGTTGCCCGGCCCAAACCGGTACCATCGGTAGTCCAGGTGCTGGGAGTTGGCGATCTGGCGACTCATTTAGCCCAGTGCTGTCATCCGGTGCCCGGGGACAGTATTATCGGCTACATTACGCGCAGCCGGGGGGTGACAATTCACCGCCAGGACTGCTACAATGTGGTTAACGAGGACGAAGCGGACCGGCTGGTGCCGGCGGAGTGGGGGAAGTCCGATGCACGCTACCCGGTCAGCATTCATGTGGAGGCCTGGGACAGGGTGGGGCTGATGCGTGACATTACCACGGTGGTGGCGGAAGAGAAGATTAATATTGATTCGGTGAACCTGGTGAACCATCATGATAAGGCTATCTCGATTTTCCTTACCGTGGAGACGGAAGGACTGGCCCAGTTGAGCCGGCTCTTGAAAAAAGTCGAGGCGGTCAGGGGAGTGACTAAAATTACCCGGGTCGTGGGGTAGTCCATCCCGCTCCCGGGAATACCGATAAATTGGTTGAAGGGGGTAGATAGTGCCAAGAATTAAGTCAGCGCAGAAGCAGATGCGCGTCTCCGGAAGACGGCGGACGCGCAATAAGTCCGTCCGCAGCATGGTCAAGACCAATATCACCAGGGCGGAAAGGCTTATCTTCACCGGGGAGCGTGCGGGAGCCGGGGAAGCGGTGGTGGCGGCGGTCAGTTCACTGGACAGGGCGGCGGGGAAAGGAATTCTCCACCCGAAAAATGCCGCCCGGCGCAAATCACGTTTAATGAAGAAACTGAACGCGGTCCAAGTGGCGCCTCCGGCGGAAACAGAACCGGAAGATAAGTCGGAAACCGAATAATTTATAGCTTCTGAGGGTATGGTTTTATAAGAGGGAAGAGGAGAGTGCCCGCAAAAGAGGGGCTTGCTCCTCGTTATTTCTTTTATGGTGACCTCACCCCCTGCCCCCCTCTCCTTTGATAAGGAGAGGGGGATATAAGGGGGTGGGTTGCCAAATAAAAAATCAAAGAGGGATGGGGTTCCCAAATAAAAACCTTACTCTCCCATAATCTGCACGATAACCTGCCTTGAACGCGGCCGGTTATCAAAGTCCACCACCACTATCTGCTGCCAGGTGCCCAGGGTC
>DAOWCR010000057.1 GCA_030639445.1 Dehalococcoidales bacterium | reverse complement strand
TAACCCCATCCCCCTTTATCCCCCTTCCCCTTGATAAGGGGAAGGGGGAGGATAAAAAAGAGGGACGAAGTCCCTCTTTAACTCCCTGCAATCACTATTTAAGGTTTGTCCCTCCGAACCTCTCTGTAAGCCTACTTTGGCGGCTTTGCCTCTCCTGGACTTTTCTTGCTCTGGGTCAATAATACCGGGTGTTTAAGAGGGGTGAAACCCCTCTTCTAAAAACTATTCCCCCTCTCCTTATCAAAGGAGAGGGGGGCAGGGGGTGAGGTCACCATATATCATCTTAGGGGAGAAAGTCAGAAGGAGAGACTCTATGACAGATTATGAGTTTCCTTTAATGCCTTGAGCAGGGGGGCAACGAGGGGGGCGCCCCAGGGGTAATGCGTTTTGCCCAGCGGGTCTTCAATATCGGTCTGGCCGAGCAGCACCTCAAAAGTGGCTTTTACCGAGGCCGCCAGGGCATTAATATTGTAGCCGCCCTCCAGGCTGAAGACCAGCTTGCCGCCGCACAGTTCCTCGGCCAGTCCGGCAATCATCTCTATCATCCGGACGAAGCCGCTGACACTTACCTGCATCAGCGCCAGCTCGTCGGCCCAGTGGGCGTCATAGCCGGCCGAGACCAGGATAAGCTGCGGGGCAAACCGTCTGGTGGCCGGTACCACGATTTGCTCAAAAGCCTGCCGGTATTCAGCGTCACCGGAGCCACTGCGCAGCGGGATATTGACCGTGGTGCCCCTGGCGGGGCCGCGGCCGGTTTCTTCCAGACTGCCCGTTCCCGGGAAGTGAGGGTACTGGTGGGTCGAGATATAAAGTACCTGCGGGTCATGGTAAAAGATATCCTGGGTCCCGTTGCCGTGGTGCACATCAAAATCTATGATGGCGATTCGTTCCAGATTATGTTCGGTCAGCGCGTATTTCGCGGCGATGGCCAGGTTATTGAACAGGCAGAAGCCCATAGCCTGCCGGGCGGTGGCGTGGTGGCCGGGGGGTCTGACCAGGGCGAAAGCGCGGTCTAACCGGCCACTGATGACGGCTTCGGCGGCCTTGAGGGTGCCGCCGGCGGCATAAAGGGCGGCCTCGTAGGAACCGGAAGAGATTACCGTGCTGGCATCAAGCCAGCCGCCTCCTCTCTGCGCCGCCTCACGGATAAAAGAGATGTACGGCTCATCGTGGACCAGGCATAGCTCTTTAATGGTAGCCGGGCGGGGTTTGATGGCGGTTAACTGCCGTTTCAGCCCGGTCTGCTCCAGGTGGGTAATTACGGCTTCCAACCGGCTGGCATTTTCCGGGTGCTGCCCGGTGTCATGTTTCAAGTAGACCGGGTCGTAGACAAAGCCGACTTTCATGCGTTCCTCCTCTAAACCACCAGCTGTATGCCTGATATCAGGAACCAGAGCCCGAACCCGACGAGGAGCAGGCTGCAGGCGATGAATATCCATTCCTGGAGCTTCAGTCCCAGGAGTGAGTGGGTGCGGTAGAACAGTACCGAAATCAGTGAAAGCCAGACCAGGTCACACAGCCAGTGCACAGTGATGAAGACAGCCGGGCTCATGCCGAAATCAAGAACCCTCATAATCAGCATGCTGCCGATGGTCGCCCACCACAGCAGGAAAAACGGGTTAAAAGCGCTGGCAAAGATTCCGGCAACGAAGGCGTTGTAAGGCAGGTCTTTGCCTTTCCGGACGACCTCGGTCCGGGCGCGGAACATACCTATTCCCAGCCAGATAATCATGCCGCCGCCCACGGCACTCAGTACCAGCTGGACGGTACTGTTCTGAAAGAACCGGGCAAAGCCAAAGTAGATAAGCAGTATCAGGGGGACTTCGATGACGGCGTGGCCCAGAGATATCTGGGTGCCGGCCAGCGGAGATTTATAGCTTTTAGCCAGAGTTACGGCGAACATCGGCCCGGGCATCATTACCCCGGAGAATGAGATGACAACTACACTTAATAAAAATAGACTCGGGGTCATAGAAACACCCCTGTAATCATATCATATGAGCTGGTACTGGTGCAGATAGGTAACAGTGCTCCTTTGCTCAGGGTTTCTCCCGAGGTGGTTCCGGAGAAATAGGGTATTGCTGGCGTTCCTCACTGTACGGCTCGACATGGATAGTTATGCTGGCACGTTGCAGTTTGCTTTTTATATCCTGCTCCAGGTGGTCGCACATCGAATGGGCTTCTTCCAGGCTGATGTTCCGGGGCATCACTACGTGCAGGTCAATGTAGCGCTGGTTTCCTGCTTTGCGGGTACGCAGTTTATGGAATTCAACCAGCTCGCCAACATGTTCCATAATAGCGGCTCTGATGACGCTCTCTTCAACCTCGGGCAATTTAACATCAATTAGCCCGCCGAATGATTTCCTCATTATGCCGTAAGCCGATTTTACGATTATTGAAGCTACCAGCAGGGCCACGATAGAGTCGAGCATGATAAGCCCGGTAAAATGGACAATGGTCAGACCAACCAGCACGGCGCACGAGCTAAACACGTCGGTGAGCATATGCCGACCGGATGCTTCCAGGGCGATGGAATCAGTCGCCCGGGACACTCTTAATACGTACCAGGAAAGGAGCCCGTTTATTGCTATAGCCGCGGCGGTGACGAAAATCCCCACGCCGATCAGCTCCAGGGTCGCCCCGGAAATGAGCCTTTTTATGGCTTCGTAAATAATTGTACCCGCGGCAAAGAATATTAACCCCGCCACCAGAACGCCGCTGATATTCTCGGCTTTACCGTGACCGTACGGATGTCGCCCGTCCGCCGGTTTATCGGAAATTCTTATCCCGATGAAAGCGACCACGGCGGCGACAAGGTCCAGTGCGCTGTGGATGGCATCCGCTCTGATACTGATACTGCCGGTAATAATGCTGGCAATGATTTTAATCAATATCAGCAGGCTGATGGCCGCCATGGCAAGCTTGGCGGCACCGCTTCGGGTAGAAAACATAACCCATCACCTACTTCGGGGTTCTGGCTGCCGGCAGAGGCAGCCAGCGGATAAACCGGCCCCACTCCCTTTTATCCCAGACCACCAGCAGGGCCGGCGCAATGCAGATGGAGCTGAAAGTCCCGGCGATGATACCAATCATCAGGACGGCCACGAAGTTCTGGATGGTCGCTCCGACGAAGAAAAGCAGGGCCAGGACGACAATCAGCGTGGTCAGGCTGGTATTGACGGAGCGGCCCAGGGTTTCCACCAGGCTGTTATTAACGATGGTCTCAAAGTCAACACTGACATCCATTCTCAAATTCTCACGGATTCTATCGAAAATAACCACGGTATTGTTCACGCTGTAGCCGATAACCGCCAGGATGCCGGTAATAAACATCAGGTTAATCTGCCAGTTAAGTAGGCCGCCGAGGATGGAGAAAATCCCCAGCGCTACCAGCGCATCATGGGCCAGCGCGATGATGGCGCAGGTGCCGTAGTGGAAAGGTTTGGGCATGCGGCGGAATGCCCAGGTAACGTAAAGCAGGATACCTATCGCCGCGATGGCGACCGCGATGGTGGCAGTCCGCGCCGTCTCCGTCGCTATCATTGGAGAGACCGAGGAGAACTCGGGCTCGGTGAGGTCGCCGAACCTGGCCTCCAGCCCCGCCTCCAGTTGCGCCTTATCGTCGGCGCTCAGCTCGCCGGTGCGAATAAGGAAGTCACCGGCCCCGGTGCGCTGAGTGATGGCGTTACCATAGCCCAGTCCAGCCAGCTCCTGCTTTAACTCGTCCTGGGCTACCTCCTGCTCAAAGTCCACGGTCAGCATGGAGCCGCTGCTGAATTCAATCCCTGACTTGAGGCCAAAGGTCAGCAGAGAAATAATGCTAATCAGGATAACTATCCCGGAAATGAGAAAGAACCGAAACCTTTTGCCGATGATGTCAAACATTACTTTTTCCCCACGGAGACGCTGAACAGCGAAGTTTTCCGGGCCAGTTGGCTGCCGACGAACAGGCGCAGCAGTGTCCGGGTGACCACTATGGCGGTAAACATGCTTACCGCCACACCGAGAAACAGGGTCACGGCGAAGCCCTTTACCGGGGCGCCGGCCACGATACTGTTCCCCACCCAGTAAAGAATGGCGCAGACGATAAAAGTGGTGACGTTGCTATCCCGGATGGCGGTCCAGGCCCGGTTAAAGCCGGCCTCAATGCCGGCGCCTAAGGTCCGGCCGGTCCTCAGCTCCTCCTTCATTCGCTCAAAGATAAGCACATTGGCGTCCACCGCCATGCCGATGGACAGGATAAAGCCGCCCAGTCCGGCCAGGGTGAGCGTTACCGGTATCAGCTTGAACAGTGCCAGCACCAGTGCCCCGTAGAAAATTAAAGACAGGCAGGCCAGGACGCCGGAGAGGCGGTAATACGTCATCATAAACAGCATGACCAGGATTATCCCGATTATCCCGGCCGTGATGCTCATGTCAATGAAGCTGGCACCCAGTATTGGGGAGACGGTCTGGTCATAGATGGGGTTCAGGGGAAGCGGGATGCGGCCGGCGTTGAGCAGCTGGGATAGTTCGGTGGCTTCATTCAGGCTCAGACCTTCAATCTGTCCCCTGTCGGTAATCTTGGACTGGATAATGGGCGCGATCGGTCTCCCATCGTCTCCCAGCAGCGGCTCACCGCTCAGGAAAATGCCCAGAGGCTGGCCAATCAGGCGGCCGGTGATTTCCTCGGAGAGCTTGCTTCCCTCCTTGTTCCACTCAAAAACCAGGAGCACCCGGCCGAAGTCATCAGTGGTAATATAGGTGTTCTCTTTGAAATAGGAACTATTCAGTTCCTTCTCCTGCCCGTTGGCGACGGCGGTAGCCGGTATCCACTCCGGCTCCTCGTTTTCATCGGTAACCATTTCCCGGAACTCAAGCAGCGCCGTCTGGCCAATCAGCCGCTTGGCTTTCTCCGCCTCACTGATGCCCGGCAATTCCACCATAATGCGGTCGGCACCCTGTTTTTGAATCACCGGCTCGGTTACCCCCAGGATGTTGATTCTCTTCTCGATAACGGCAATAGCGCCGTCGATAGCCTCAGCCTCCTCGCCCGGCTCTACCGCCGAAAAGTCCGCCTGGTAGACCATATGGATGCCGCCCTGCAAATCAAGGCCCAGTCTCATCTCTTGCCGGTCAAACAGAGGCAAAATAAGAGCGCTGACGGCGAAGCCGAAGATAGCCAGTATAATTATCAGGACCAGCGTATTTTTTCTCAATATTCCCTGCCTGTAATGTTTTATCTTCGGGGAGAGGACGAGGCCAGCCAGTATTCCACATAGGCCAGTGCCTCTTCCCTGGTGGTCACCTCTCCGGTGGCCTGTACTTCCCGCACCGCCTCCAGGACCTGCCCGATTTCCGGTCCCGGGCTCAGGCCGAAGCGGTTAATTAAATCGTGCCCGTCAATCAGCTTGGGCGGCACGGTCAAGCTCTCTTCTTCCAGATACCGCGCCAGGACATGCGCCGCTACCCGAGCGTGCTCCTGCCACTGGGCCGGGTCCAGGTGCGGGCCTCTGGTGGCCAGGTGGTCGGCCAGGCTCAGGAAGAGGAGGTCAATGCCGGCCTCGCCGGTGTCCCGGAAGTAGCGGTAAATCGCCCGGCGGGAGGGAAGCTCGTCCTGGCTCAGCTGCGTCGGCCGGAGGTGATACTTTACCAGAACCTCCACCAGCTTTATTTCCCGGACGCTGAACCGCAGTCTTTCCAGAATCCCGGCGGCTACCTCCGCCCCCTCCCCACCATGCCCCAGGAAGCGCATGCGGCCGCTTTCGTCAATGGCTTTAGTCTGTGGTTTGGCGATATCGTGAAGTAGCGCCGCCAGCTTGAGCAGACACCTTCTGGTGCTGCCGTGGCTGACCTCCCGGTCAAAGTGTTCTGCCAGCTCGGCGGACCAGGGGGCGGCGGCCAGCACTTCCTCCCCGGCAGCATACTCCCAGGCACCCTGCCGCAGCAGAAAATCAACGGCGTCCACCGTCTTCAAAGAATGGACGAAGACGTCCCAGTAATGTTCCCCGGGCTGCCCGACTTCTTTGGTCCGGGCTAATTCCGGAATCATGGCGGTAAGTAAATCCAGCCCGTCGAGGTAAGCCAGAATCTGCCCGCCGCCGGATATGGCCAGCAGGCGAAGCAGCTCCTCTCTTATCCGCTCACCGGCGACCTCAGCCAGAAGATGAGAGTAGTGCCGGATTAAGGCCTCGGTCTCGCTGTCAATGTGGAAGCCAAGCTCGGCAGATAAACGCACCGCCCGCAGCAGGCGGGCCGGGTCCGAGGGGAAAGCGGCCTCGCCAACCACCCGGATTACGCCCCGGTGCAGGTCATCAAGGCCGCGAAAAGGGTCTATCAGGTTGGAGGCCCCGGGCTGCCGGATAAATTCTTCAAGGTCAACCGCCATGGCGTCTACGGTGAAATCACGCCGCGCCAGGTCCCGTTCAATGTCATCTTCAATGGTCGAGAAATCAAGCTCCCACCGGTCTCCCTGTCCAGAGTTGGCCAGGACCACCCGGCCCACCCCGTTTAGCTCGTCCAGGAGGACATACCGGCCGCCCAGGGCAGTAGCCATTTTGGAAGCCACCGCCAGCGCGTCGGCGGCGACGGCAATATCAATATCCGCCGTCCCTCTTCCCAGCAGCATATCGCGCACCAGCCCACCGATGAGGTATGCCTTTACACCTTGCTCGGTGAGGAGGTGGCTGACTCTGGTTAAGAGTGATGAAGCTTCAGGGGCAATAAAAAATTTTAAATCCGGCATCACTGGCAAATACATCCGTTAAACTATACTACGAGACACCTATTTTATCAAGTGCGGGCTGTTTATTTGCTTAATGTGGTAACCTCTTCCCTCTTTCGTTTTTATGTGGCGACCTGTCTCCCTTTAGTTACTTATTAGGAAACCCTATCCCCCTTATTTTTTAGTAACCCCATCCCCCTTTGTCCCCCTTCCCCTTATTAAGGGGAAGGGGGAATGGATAGATGAGAGGGACTTCGTCCCTCTAGAACTCCCTATCTTGTCATTTTTCTAACAAAGGTTATCAAAAACAATGCTATCATAAAAACCCCGATGAAAGACTCAAAAGCTCCCAATCCCTGCACCCAATTCGCTGGAGGAGTGTAAGCCCAGCTACCGTACCCCAAAGCAGTGAAGGAAACAGCACTAAAGTAGATAGAATATGGCAG
>DAOWCR010000064.1 GCA_030639445.1 Dehalococcoidales bacterium | reverse complement strand
CGCATAATATTGACCACTGCGCCCGTCTTTGCCATTCCCCCACCGTGGCCGGTCTGGCCACAACGTTCGGCAGCGGGGCCATGACCAATACCATCGGCGACATCGGTGACGCCGCCTGTATCCTGGCCATCGGCACCAACACCACCGAAGCCCACCCGGTAATCGGGTTCGAGATAAAGAAAGCGGTGCGCAAAGGGACCAGGCTCATCGTGGCCAATCCCCGCGAGATTGAGCTGGTCCAACACGCCGATGTCTGGCTGCGGCACCACCCGGGAACGGATGTGGCCCTGATTATGGGCCTGTGCCGGGTCATCGTTGACGAGGGGCTACTTGATGTTTCATTTGTCGCCGAGCGCACCGAGAACTTTGACGCTTTTAAGAAATCTCTTAAAAACTTTAGCCTTGACACCGTGGCGCAGACCACCGGCGTGCCCAAAGAGAAAATAGCCGAAGCGGCCCGCCTGTACGCCACCAATGCGCCGGCGGCTATCTTCTACGCCATGGGTATCACCCAGCATTCCCACGGCACGGATAACGTCATCGCCATCGCCAATCTGGCCATGCTCACCGGAAATATCGGCCAGCCGGGGAGCGGGGTAAACCCGCTGCGGGGACAGAACAACGTGCAGGGCGCCTGCGACATGGGAGCCCTGCCCAACGTCTATCCCGGCTACCAGGCCGTCGCCAACGAAGCTATTAAAGAGAAGTTTGAGACCGCCTGGGGCTGCTCCCTGCCCGCCCGGCCGGGACTGACCGTCACCGAGATTATTGATGCCGCCCACCGCGGGCAAATCAAGGCGGTTTATATCATGGGAGAGAACCCGATATTGAGCGACCCAGATGCCAGGCATGCCGAGGCAGCCTTGAAGAAACTGGAGTTCCTGCTCGTCCAGGATATCTTCCTCACCGAAACGGCGCGGCTGGCCCACCTCGTTTTACCCGGGGTAACCTTCGCCGAGAAGGACGGCACCTTCACCAATACGGAACGCCGCGTCCAGCGGGTGAGAAAGGCGATAGAACCTCCGGGAGATGCCCGGCCGGACTGGTGGATTACCTGCCAGATTGGCCGGAAAATGGGGAACCAGGGTTTTGCTTTTACCCGCCCGTCCCGGATTATGGAGGAGATTGCCCGGCTCACTCCCAGCTACGGAGGCATTACCTACCGCCGGCTGGAGAAAGGCGGGTTACAGTGGCCGTGTCCCACGGCAGAACACCCCGGCACCCCCATCCTCCACACCGAAAAGTTCACCCGGGGGAAGGGGCAATTTGTCCCCCTGGAATACCAGCCGCCCGCCGAGTCTCCCGATAACAAGTATCCGCTGCTCCTGACCACCGGCCGCAGCCTGTTCCAGTTCCATACCGGAACGATGAGCCGGAAGGTCAAGGGGCTCAACGTATTTCTGGGGGAGGAGCTGGTGGAAATGAACCCCCGGGATGCCTCGACGCTGGGCATCGCCGATGGCGACGCGGTAAAGGTGACTTCCCGGCGGGGGGAGGTAACGGCTAAAGCCAGGGTGACTGACGTTTCACCGGCCGGGGTGGTGTTTATGACCTTCCATTTTGCCGAAAGCCCGACCAACCAGCTGACCAGCCCCGCCCTCGACCCCACCGCCAAAATACCGGAGTTCAAGGTATGTGCGGTGCGGATTGAGAAAAAGGACACCTAGCCAGACTGGCTTGCACCCGCCCGGGCATTATGCTAACCTCAAAGCAGCCAATACCGTACAAAGGACCCTGCCATCAAGAAACCAAGCTGGCGCTCGTTTTCCTTCGGAGTAATACCCCTCTTCATGCTGGCGCACCTGGCCCACCACCTGGTGACCGCGCTGCCGGTGCCGCTGCTGCCCTTTATCCGTGATGAATTCGCCCTTGACTACACCCGGGCTGGCCTGGTTATCTCCGCCTTCGGGTTAGTTTACGGCGCCAGCCAGCTGCCAGCGGGGTGGCTGGCCGACCGTATTGGGGCCCGCCTTTTAATCACCACAGGCATCATCGGAGTGGCCGTGACCGGGCTTTTAGTCGGCCTTTCCCAGACTTACCTCATGCTGATTATCTCCCTGGTGCTGATGGGGATACTGGGTGGGAGTTACCACCCGGCAGCCACCACCATGATGATGGCACTGGTCAAGCCGAAAAACCGGGGCCGAGCCCTGGGCTTTCACATGGTGGGCGGTGGCCTCAGTTACTTCTTGGTCCCGCTCATAGCCGCCGGCATTGCCGCCATCTGGGGCTGGCGCGGCACCTTCCTCACCATGGCTGTCCCCACTATCGCCTTCGGCGTGCTACTTCACGTGCTCCTGGGACGCCAGGCGCCCGCAAAAAAAGTCGCACCCGGGGCCGCCGGCAGCTCTGCGGAAACACCGCCCACCAGGGGCCAATTCCGCCGCCTGATATCAATACTCATTATGAGTGCCTTCGCCCAGGCGGTGGTCCTCTCCACGATATCGCTCCTGCCATTATACCTGGTTGACCACTTCAGCGTCAGCCGGGAGGTAGCGGCGGCTTCTATCGCTCTGGTCTATTCGGCCGGTCTCTGGGCGGGACCAGTGGGTGGATACCTCTCCGACCGCTGGGGCCGGGTTACCATGATACTGATATCGTGTTTGGCCATCGGGCCCGTTATTTACCTGCTCAATCCGGCACCTTACGGTGTGGGTATCGGGGCGTTACTGGTCTTCATAGGCGTGATTGTATACGTCAACACGACCGTGTCACAGGCGTATATCGTGGATAATACCCCGGAACGGACCCGCTCCACCATGCTCGGCATTTACTTCTTCGGCACCATGGAGGGACACGGCGTCCTGACGCCGGTTATCGGCTATCTCTTTGACCGGGTCGGTTTCTACTCCAGCTTCACCATTATCGGCGCCGCCGTACTGGCCGTGTCCTTTATCTGCACCGGGCTTTTCTGGTCCAGCCGCGACTAGACACCCGCCGTTTTGCCAATTATTAACCCAGGGACTTTTCGATTCTGTCGATTTTCTCCCCGGTCAGCGGCAGGTCGGCATTCTCCAGGACCGAGGTCACCACCCGTAGATTTTCGTTGGACACCAGGTTTTCCGTGGACATGGCGATGGTCAGCCGGTCACCGGGGACGACTTCCCGGAGAAGCTCCAGGGTGTGTTTCTTGGTCGCCTCCGGGCCCAGGATATAAATCGACCCGGGAAAGCCCACCCAGATAACTTTGTCCTTCCAGAGGGAGAGCGCCTCACCTATCGGCAGGTCGCCCATGGGCGGCGGGTGCAGTCCCTCGATGATGTCCAGCGGTGTTTGGGCAATCAGGTCTTTCAGTACGTTTACCCGGCCGTCCATGTGGGAGGCGAAAAGCTTTCCCTGCCCGTGGATTGGCTTGGCCATCTTCTCATACTCGGGCATAAAATACCGCTCAAAAAGCCTCGGGTTAACCAGGACTCCGTCAATATTGTCGCCGCACCAGATAACGTCCGCCGGTGACCTGGCGGCGATTTCGTACATCGGCTCCCGGCTTTTCGATATGGCCCGGTAGAGGTCCTCGACCAGGTCAGGATATTTGGCGTGATGGATGAAAAACCGGCCTCCCTCGCTCCCTATCCAGTCAATCATCAACGTCTGCATCGGTGAGTGCGGGTGATGGTCAACGACACAGCCGTCTTCCCCCAGCCAGTCCTTGGCCTGTTCCAGCGGGAAATAATCCGCGGTGTATTCCGTGTGTTCCACGATGAATTTGAGGACTTCGTAATCTTCCGGCTGTTTAACCAGGCGCGCCGTCTGCCACGGTGACACGTCCCGCCAGCTGCGCATCCCGTGCCATTCCCCGGTGCCGGGCTCCCGCTTTTCGTCCAGATAGATAGCGCCCACGGGTGTATTATAGGTGCGGCGCAGCACCTTAACTCCTTCCACCATCACCGGCTGCTCCACCACGTCCACGTCGCGCAGTTCCACGGTGTAGCTTGGCCGGGCCCAGGCCATGCCCATTCCCCGGTTGCGGCATTCCCGTTCCGCCCAGCCGACCTGACTGTGCCGCCACCAGTGGAAGAAAGGCAGTTTATCGGCACGCTCCCCGCGGCTGGCGGCCAGTATTCTCTCCCGTCGTGTCATCTCGGTCATCTTACTGCCTCCTTTCCGGGGAAGCGACCCATGCCACGCACTTTTTTACCCCTTCCAGCGCGTTGGCCGCTCTATGGTCAGCGCCGATGCTGTCGGCAAACTCCGTAGTCACCGGCGTCCCGCCGATAATAACCTTGACCTTTTCCCTGAGGCTTGCCGACTTCAAGGCTTCGATTACTTCTCCCATTTTGACCATCGTTAAGGTGAGCAGTGCGGACATGCCCACGATGGCCGGCTGGTGTTCCTTCACCGCACCAATTATCTTATCCGTGGGGACATCAATTCCCAGGTCGACCACCTCAAAGCCCTGCACTCGCAGCAGCGTGGTAACTATGTTTTTCCCGAGGTCATGGTGGTCACCTTCCACGGTGGCCATCACCACCTTCCCCAGACCCGGCGCGCTGCTTCCCTTGAGGTAAGGCTTGACCACGGCCATCCCTTCTTTCATCACCTCGGCGGCCACCACCAGCTCGGACAGGAAGTACTCGCCCTTCTCAAACTTATCGCCGACCACGGCCATGCCGGCAACCATGCCCTCGTTTATGGCGGCGTTCGGGTCCACGCCCGCGGCCATCGCCTCCGTAGCCGCTTTGACCACGACCCCGAAGTCCAGATTGATAATGCCCTCTTTCAAAGATGCCAGATATTTTTCCAAAGTCAATGGTTAACCTCCTGTTCCTTAGAATAATAACTATATTAGCCTCCAGCTATCGCCTTGTCAATCTGATTTCCCGCCCGCCGAAATCGGGAACAGAAATGATGTTGATTTTCAGTATCGCTGATGCTAGTATTATTGACATCAACCAGGAATGTGCCATGAAGAAAGAAGCCGGTTCCAGTTCCCCAAGCAAAGTGGTCACCACCAGCTGTTCCTATGACTGCGGCGGCCGCTGTCTTTTAAAGGTCCACGTTGACCAGGGCAGGATTACCCGAATCGGCACCGGGGAAGGGCCGATGCCCGGCCTGAAGGCTTGTCCCCGGGGGCTGGCCCAGAAGGAGGTCGTTTACGCCGAGGACCGCCTCAGACAGCCCCTGAAACGGGTGGGGGAGCGGGGCAGCGGGCACTTTAAGCCTATTCCGTGGCAAGAGGCACTGGATACGGTGGCCCGGGAGCTTCAGAGAGTGAAAGACCGGTACGGGGACACCGCCATTTTCCTGATGGACTATGCCGGCTCTATGAGTCCCCTGTACGGTTATCGAAAGGCTGGACGCCGCTTTTTCGCCCTCTTTGGAGGTTACACCACCTGGTGGGGTGTTGCCTCAGATGAAGCCGCCCACTTTTCTTCCCTGGCTACCTTCGGGACTACCTCTACCGGCAACAGCCGGGACAATTTTCTCCATTCCAAATTAATCATCATGTGGGGCTGGAACCCGGTGGTCACCCGGTTTGGCCCTGACACCAACCACTATTTGACCCGGGCAAAGAAAGCGGGCGCCAAAATCATCTGCGTTGACCCGCGGTACACCATCTCGGCGAAAACCCTGGCCGAGCAATGGATTCCCTTAAAACCGGGAACGGATACCGCCCTGCTCATCGCCATGGCCTATGTCCTGATTGACGAGGACATTTACGACCGTCACTTCATAGAAACTTACACCGTGGGCTTCGACAAATTCAAAGATTATGTCGTTGGTAAAGAGGACGGGGTGCCCAAAACACCCCGCTGGGCCGAGACTATCACCGGCGTGCCCGCCGGGACCATAAAGCAGCTGGCCCGGGACTACGCCACCATCAAGCCGGCGGCCCTTAATGCCAGCTGGGCTCCGGGGCGGACGGCCTTCGGCGAACAGTACCACCGGGCAGCAAGCGTCCTGGCCGCCATGACCGGTAATATCGGGGTTACCGGTGGCATGGCCGCCGGTGGGACCGGCCACCTCCCCCTGGGTAACCTCGGGAAAACCCTGCCCGTGCCGGAGAGTCCGACCCCACTGGTGCATATCACCAATATCTACGACGCCCTAATTAAAGGGAAGTCCGGCGGCTACCCCGGTGACATCAAGCTGCTCTATATCACCGGCTGCAACCTGCTGAACCAGTTTCTGAACACGAACAAAGGCGTGGCGGCCCTCCGGGCGCCGGAGTTCATCGTCGTCCACGAGCTTTTTCTGACTCCCACCGCCCGCTACGCCGACATTATTCTCCCCGTCACCACCACCCTGGAGCAGGTAGACATCGGGCAGCCTTGGGGCGGAGGGCCTTACTTTATCCACATGGACCAGGCCATAGAACCGCTACCGGAAACAAAATCGGATTTGGCTATCTTCACCGAGCTGGCCGCCCGGCTGGGCATACCCGATTACAACGTTAAGTCAGACGAGGAATGGCTCAGGGAATTTGCCGCCGCCACCCCGGACCTCCCCGATTACGATACTTTCCAGCGTGAAGGAGTCCACCGCATCCCTCTCGACCGGCCCTGGGTTGCCTTCCGGGAGCAGATTGAGGACCCCACCGGCCATCCCTTCCCCACCCCCTCCGGCAGGATTGAGATATACAGCCAGCAGATAGCGGAGAGACAGGACCCGCTTCTGCCGCCCATTCCCAAATATATCGCAGCCTGGGAAGGCCCCGATGACCCCATCCGGGAAAAGTACCCCATTCAGCTGGTGAGCCCCCATTCCCGAGCCAGGGTCAACTCCACGCTACACAATATCCCACGCCTGAAGGCACTGG
>DAOWCR010000034.1 GCA_030639445.1 Dehalococcoidales bacterium | reverse complement strand
TAATAGGGGCTGTGTAAGATACGTTAGAAAGTCACAAAACGTCATATTGTTTACTTATAACAGCATCTAATCATTGAATCCGCTGTGCAACACTCCAATAAGGGTTCCTTTTTTATCCAGATCGAATAGGCGTGGATATTAGGCGTGAAATTGAGCGCACCTTTTTATACGTTGTGTTGGCGACGCCGATATTGTGGATCACACAATCTGGCTAAATGTTAATTTCGCAGCCGGTTACGAGAAGCAGCCCTTTATCTGGTATAATTTTGAGAAATATACTGGAACCGTTATTTGCCCGAAAGAAGAGTTCAATTGATGTCAAACGCAGAACACCTGGAGGGTACAAAGAGGGTAGCGGCGGGAGATCAGAGACAAGTTTTTTCGGAGGAATCAGGTTGAGAACTATCGTGCCAATCAAACAAGTTCCCGATATGAGCCAGGTGAAGTTTAAAGCTGATAAAAGAATAGTAGACAGGAGTTCGGCTAATGCCGAAATAAACCCCTTTGACCTCTATGCCCTGGAGGCGGCCGTTCAGATAAAGGAAAAGCTGGGGGGTACGATTACCGCGATAAGCATGGGACCTGGACGGGCAGAAACGGCGTTAAGAGATGCCCTGGCCAGGGGAGCGGATAGAGCCGTGTTGCTCGAAGATAGAACGTTGGCCGGAGCTGATACCCTGGCAACTTCATACACTCTGGCCAGCGCCATCAAAAAATTAGGGGAATTCGATTTGATAATATGTGGCGAAAAGACGGTCGATGGCGATACCGGTCAGGTCGGACCGGAACTGGCGGAACATCTGGGAATACCACACGTGGCTTATGTCTCCAGGTTGGCGGAGGTAGGCGAAAGACTGGTGGCGGTGTGCGATATGGAAGCTGAGCTTTATACCGTAGAATCTGGCCTGCCGGTACTGATTACGGTAACCAAGGACGCCAATACACCCCGGCTGCCGACTTTTCGAGACAAGGTAAATGCCAGAAAAGCGAGAGTCGAGATATGGAGCGCAGAAGAGCTCTCTACCGTTGCCGACCCGGACAGATTTGGCGTCCGGGGCTCACCCACCAGAGTTCACAAGGTCATGATACCTATCGAGGAAGGCAGAAAAGGAAAGGTCTTTAGAAACACGGTAGATAAAGCAACCGATGAAATTGCAGATGCGATAGTTAACCTCCTTGGCGGAAAGTCGAATATTGGAGATGAGTAGTGAACGGCTATACCGGCTTAATGGTCTTTGCCGAACAACGGGAAGGTAGCATCCATCCGGTCTCATATGAACTGCTGGGCAAGGGTAGAGAATTAGCCGATAGTCTCGGCGTTCCGCTTTCCGGTGTCTTACTGGGTAGCCAGATTAAAGAAGAGGCCGGGGAGCTTATTTATTATGGTGCCGATAAAGTATTTTGGTACGACCATCCGGTCTTTAACGATTTCAATTTACTGAACTATAAGCTCAATCTCGTAAAGCTGGTAAAGGAAGTTAAGCCGGAGATATTCTTACTGGGGGCCACCCATTGGGGCCGGTCACTGGGATCCCGCGTAGCGGCGGCGCTGGGCACCGGATTAACGGCAGATTGCACCAGCTTGGCGATTGATAAGGATGGCAGTTTAGTCCAGATTCGTCCGGCATTTAGCGGTAACGTCCTGGCCCACATAAAAACGAGAACCAGGCCGCAAATGGCGACAGTTAGATATAAAATTATGCAGAGCCTCCGCCGGGATGTGGGCCGGAAGGGGGAAATAATCAGGAAAGAGGCGGAACTTACCCCCTCGCTATTGACCATCGTGCACAAGGAAAAGTCAGGCGAAGTTAATGTAGCGGAGGCCGATGTGATTGTATCGGGCGGCATGGGACTGAAAAAAGCGGAAGACTTTTGCCTTTTAGCTGATTTAGCCAAGCTTCTCGGAGGTGTGGTTGGCTCCAGCCGACCGCCGGTGGATAGCGGCTGGATAGCCAGAGAACATCAGGTCGGATTTAGCGGCAATACGGTAAAGCCGAGAATTTATATCGCCTGCGGTATTTCCGGCAGTCCGCAACACTTGGCCGGCATGAGGGAGTCCGAGGTCATTATTGCCATAAACAGCGACCCATCCGCCCCAATATTCAGGGTAGCTGACTATGGAATCGTCGGAGACCTCTACCATGTCGTCCCGAAGCTAATAGACAGGATTAAAATTAGGAGGTCCGGTTCATGATAAAAGCAGAGAAATTACGGGAGATTGTCGGTGAGGACTGGGTGATAACAAAACGAGAAAAAATGAGGCGGTATCTCGTCGATGAAACGCCTTTAGCGATAAGGCGCAAACCGACGGATAATGTCATCCTGGTAAAGCCGGCCAGCACCAACGAGGTTTCCAGAATTCTAAAACTGGCCAACCGTGAGAAAACGCCGGTTTTCATTAGGGGGGGCGGCACCGGAATATGCGGGGGTGCGGTACCTACCGTAGATGGCATAGTCCTCTCAACGGAAAGACTGGATAAAATTGAGGAAGTGGATAGAGACAATCTAATGATAGTGGTGGAAAGCGGTGTCACTCTTGGTGCCATGTTAAAGGCGGTGGAAGACGCCGGTCTGTTCTTTCCGCCGCATCCTGGAGATGAAGGAGCTCATATTGGCGGTCTGGTTGCCTGCAATGCTGGTGGCGTCAGAGCCGTGAAGTACGGAGTCATCCGGAACTTCGTCAAAGGGCTTGAAGCCGTGGCACCCACCGGTGAAATTCTCAAGGTGGGCGGAAAGTTACTCAAGAATAACCAGGGCTTCGATTTAATGCACCTGCTGATAAACAGCGGGGGAACTCTGGGAGTAATAACTAAAGTGATTTTTCGGCTTTGTTCTAAGTTCGCCAGCAGTGGTACCCTGGTCATATCATATGATAACCGCCATGAAGCTATTGACAGCGTCCCGAAAATATTGCAGAGCGGAGTAGTACCACTGGCGATAGAATATGTAGAACGTGAAGTAATTGAAATTTCGGCTAATAGACTCGGTATGAAGTGGCCAGCCACTAAGGGAAGAGCCTATTTGATTATTATACTGACCGGGGACAGTGAAGATGAGGTGTATCGGCAAGGTGAGAAAGTCTCAGCTATTTGTGAGAGGTACCACGCCGTTGACATATTAATCGCCGAGAGAAAGGAGGAACAGGCCAATATTCTAAAGATAAGAAGTGAAGTATATGTCTCACTAAAAGATAGAGTGGCCGACGTTCTGGATATAACCGTACCTCCCGCCAGTATCGGGGTTATGATGGATAAAGTGGATGAAATTGCCCAACGGTTTAATGCCACTATTCCGACCTATGGACATGCCGGAGATGGAAATCTCCATCCCCATCTGCTGAACGACCTGGCAGAAAAAGGAAAATTGCGCGAGGTAAAAAGGGAGATATATCAGGAAGCCGTCAAACTGGGCGGAGTTATCACCGGCGAGCACGGCCTGGGGGTAATCAGGCTTCCCGACCTTGATATCTATCCGGACGGCAAAACGTGGGAGTTAATGCGGGGGATTAAGAGTGTCTTCGACCCCAACAACATATTAAGTCCCGGCGTTGGTCTGTTATAACGATAGACATAAGGCTTGGATTCAGTTAACCGGCAGTTAAATTGCTCACCTCTCCGCTAACTAACCGTATCATGGTGTAGAACTACGACAAACTGTCCCTCCCTAGAGTTATAATGACATTCTACGTGCCCAAGGGTTCATGGCTATGATGGGATATTGACAGTTATGCGGATTGAAATATAAATTAGATTCATCGCTAAATTATTGAAGCTCGACCCGAGCACGGTGACCCACACCTTCGCCCGGGTCCTCCGCCAGGCGGGACTGCCCCACATACGCTTCCACGACCTGAGGCACACCCACGCCACCCTGCTGTTCATGGCCGGCGTTCATCCCAAGGTAGTCAGCGAGAGGCTGGGGCATTCGAGCGTGGCTTTTACCATGGACACTTATTCCCACGTGTTACCGACCATGCAGGAGACCGCGGCCGAGCGTTTCGACCGGCTCATCCCGCCGGGACTAATTAATGAAGACAACACGGGCGGGAACGCTGGTCTGAGGCATGCCCAGGGCGTTGCCAAAATGTTGCCAAATGTTGCCAAATGTTGCCAAATCGGATTTTCCAGAGGGGGCTTTTGAGAGTGAGCCGCACAGGAATCGAACCTGTAACCTGCTGATTAAGAGTCAGCTGCTCTGCCAGTTGAGCTAGCGGCCCGCACTTTTACCGGCTGCCTCATTCTAGCATCCTGTCGTAGTTTGAGACAAGCGGGACCAATACGCGGCCGAGGCTACCTCTTCCAGGTTTTCACCGCTTCATACTGCACCCGCCATTCTATATCGAACCCCCCGTCTTTCCAGGTCTCTGCCATCTCCTCACGGCCGGCGGCGAGTTCCGGACTGGCCGCATATTCTTCATAGTCCTCCCGGTTCTCAAACCGATATAACGTCAGATACGTGGGGTATTCACCGGTATCTTTCAGTATCTTATAGCGGGTCACTTCCTGCATCCCCTTGAACTTAAACAGCAACGGGATATGCACCTCGTCATACCACTTGTTGAATTTTTCCTCGACTTCAGGCCGGCACCGGGTAGCCACGACATTTATTACCGCTTTATTTTCCACTGAGCTGGTCTCCTCCTGTCCTGGTTTTTATTTGATTATCATCAGTTTTCACGAATCTTTCACACCTCAACCTTTGCAAAGAAGGTGTTGGCAATCAGTCCGGCAATGGGCGCAAAGAAAAAGACGCAGGCCAGACGAATCAGGGTGAACTTCCAGCCCAACAAGCCTATTTCCATGGGCAGCCGGCTGACCGCCAGAAGCGACCATCCGGTCAGGAGGGCCACCATGGTACCGATACTGGCGCCCGTGCGCAGCAGGCCGGCGGCCACCGGCAGGGAGGTCATCGGGCCGCCGGGCATAAGGCCGCCGATGGCGGAGCCAATCAGGAGACCCCGAAAACCGGATTCCGCGCCTACCCACCGGCCAATTATTTCATGAGGAATCAGAATTTGAATCATGCCGGCCACGATAAAGGCGAAAATCAGCAGGGGCGTAATTTGCAGCAGCAGGTTCCCCGCCGATTTTAAGCCGACGAGATGTTCTCCACCCCCTTTTTGGTAGCCAATATAGAGGAGGGCGATGGCCAGCACCCCCATTATTATCGTTGGAATAAGCATGGGCGGGAGCCTCCTTTTTTTATTCATATTTCTCCTTTATTCTAACAGCCAGGAACCATCAGAATTTTCGCGGGGATAACTTCTCCAGCATAGCCACATTGAGGCTGCCCGGCACACTACCTCACCTGGCCCATCATGAAGAGTGTCTCTAAAAGAGAGGGATTAAGAAGGTGAGGTCCGCAATCACCGTAAGCAGCTACTCTTTTTTGAACTTGGCTCTCAGGGCTTCTATTTCCTGCTGCTTCACGTACTCTTCCGGGCTCAGCGGCTCACAGGACTTCAGTTCGTTGTTTTCCAGCTTAATGGTGAAGAGTTCCCGGCATTTCCAGCACCGGTACGGGCCCTGATAGCTTGACTCAACCAGAGATAGGGTGCCCTCGGTGTCACACTTGGGGCATTTGATTTTGATTAGCATAGCTTTATCTTACTCCTTTTCCTGTCTTTTTTCTAATCACCCTTTTGCACCAGCAGGCATATATTCCGGGAAAAGTGCTTTACCGGGTAGCGGTAAGCGCTTTCGGGGAAAGACTTTAATATTTTTAAACCAGCCTTTTTCGCCAGTTTCTCCAGCTCTCCGTAGGAAAACAGGTAGTAGTAGCGATAGAGGGTTTTGTCTTTTGTCCGCCACGGGACGACTATCTCTTTACGGCGGAACCAGAACCTGGGCTGCCCGCGGTTCCACACGGTGATGAAAGCCTCACCACCGGGCTTCAAGACCCGCCCGAGCTCCCGCAGCGCCTTTAATCTCTCTTCTTCGCCCTTGATATGGTGATAGGTAGCCACGGAGAGCGCCCAGTCAAAGGTCTCATCGGGGTAGGGAAGACAGCCGGCCTCGGCCGCCGCCAGGCCTACTTCAAAATGAAATTTCCCGGCATACTTCCGGGCAAGCTTCAGCATTTCCCTGGAGAAGTCCACGCCGTACAGTGCAAAGCCCGACTTGAAAGGTAAAAAGTCGGGGCCGTGGGCACAGCCGATATTGAGCAGCCTGCCCGGCCGCCACCGCCAGGCCAGCGCCTCCAGTTCCCGGCGGAAGATAGACCAGTGCCGGAAGTTATACCAGCCCGGCGCTATCCGGTTGAAGGTTTCTATGACTACCTTACCCCCTTAGACTTTTATTTGGTAACCCCATCCCCCTTTGTCCCCCTTCCTCTTGATAAGGGGAAGGGGGAAATAATTTCTTTAATTTGTTAAACTTGGTATGACTACTTAATAGTAAGGAAAACATGAGGAAATTTGCAAGGACTATCTCCGGGGTTACCCCGGTGGCGGTGATGACCCGGCCGATGAAGTGTCCGGGGCAGTGCCTGTATTGCCCCACTTACGCCAACACGCCGCAGAGCTATACCCCGGAGTCACCGGCGGTGCTGCGGGCCAGGCGGTGCGACTACGATGCCCGGCAGCAGGTCGAGCTGCGACTGAAAATACTGTCCGATATGGGGCACCCCACCGATAAAATTGAGCTGATTATCATGGGCGGCACTTTCCTGGCCCACCCCGAGGAATACCAGTACCGGTTTATCAAAGACTGCTATGACGGCCTGAATGGCGTGGCGTCGGCGACTTTAGCCGGGGCGAAGCGGCGCAACGAAACGGCCGGACACCGCGCCACCGGCCTGTGCATCGAGACCCGGCCTGACTGGTGCCGGCAGGAAGAGATAGACCGCATGCTTGAGTTCGGTGCGACCCGCGTGGAGCTTGGCGTGCAGACCCTTAACGATGAAATCTACCGGCTGGTGAGAAGAGGGCACCGGGTAGCCGACGTGGTCCAGGCCACCGCATTACTCCGGGAGCACGGCTTCAAGGTGTACTACCACTGGATGCCGGGGCTGCCCGGCGCAACTCCGCAGGCAGACCTGGCGCTTACCAAAAAGCTGTTTGCCGATGACCGCTTCCGACCGGACGGCCTGAAGCTATATCCCACGATGGTGGTGTCCGGCACCGAGCTGGAGAAATGGTATCAGGAGGGGCGTTACCAGCCGTACGATGCTGAGACCATGCTTGACCTGGTGGCGGAAATCAAGTCGCTGGTGCCCAGGTATGTCCGGATTTCAAGGGTGCTGCGCGATATCCCGTCCCAGTTTATTACCGCCGGCTGTAAGGACTCCTTGAGAGGCCTGGTGAAACAGCGGCTGGAGCAAAAAGCCCTGGCCTGCCAGTGCATCCGCTGCCGGGAGTACGGTCACCGGGCACGGGACGGCTGGGAAATCGGGGAGCCGCGCCTGGTCAGGATGGACTATGAAGCTTCCGGTGGCCGGGAGATTTTCCTGTCCCTTGAGGACGAAAAGGCAACACTATTCGGCCTGCTCCGGATGAGGATTCAAGCGCGGTCCGTACCGGGACTGACACCGGAACCTGATGGGAACCTGGCTTTAATCCGGGAGCTGCATGTCTTTGGACCGGAGGTCTCGCTCCGCGCGCGGCTGGCGGAGGCGGCCCAGCATAAGGGGCTGGGGAAAGCGTTACTCCAGGAAGCCGAGCGCATTGCCGGTGACGAGTTCAAGGTGCGGCAGATAGCCGTTTTAAGCGGTGTCGGCGCCAGGGAATACTACCGCGCCGAACCTGGCTACGGCTCACAGGGAGAGTACATGGTCAAGAGGCTTTGAACGCCTGCCGGGCGCGCCTTGATAGCCATTCTCCTGACCCAAAAATCAACCGGGCAGGACTCGAAAAACTGATGCCCTGCCCGGCTTTGTGGCGTCTCTAATCAGCGCCGGCTATTCCTCTTCCCCCTCCCCTCCTTCTCCTTCCAGTTCTTCTATAAGGTCACTTATTTCTTCGGCAATATCCGATAAGGCTTGCGCGGTTTCCTCCACCAGTCTTTCGGCTTCCTCGTAGTCCACGTCGGCAAGGGCATTTTTAGCTTCGGTCAGGAGAGCATTTAACCCGTCAAAGAAATCGGCGGGAAGGGTAATCCCCGCCGACGCTAGTTGGGCCAGCATTTCGGCCAGTTCCGCTTCCACCTCCTCTATTGCCTGGCGGATTTCCTCATCCTCACCAACATCTTCTACCATTTCGGCAATATCTGATAAGATTTCCTCGGCTGACTCCGCAAGTCTTTCCGCTTCCTCGTAGATACCGTTATCAAAGGCACTTTTAGCTTCAGTCAGGAGAGCATTAAACTCGTCAAAGGCATCGGCGGGAAGGGTGATACCTCCCAGCTCTATCCAGGCCAGTAGTTCGGCCAGCTCTGCTTCCACCTCCTCTATCGCCTCCAGAGCACTGGCTTCATCACTTTCCTGCTCTCCCTCACGCTCCTGCTCTTCTTCACGCTCCTGCGCTTGCTCGCCTTCTCCTTCTCCCTCCCCCTCTTCATGCTCTATCAGGAGCTTGACCACCGGCTTGAATATGGCCCTCTCTTTGGCCGCGGCGACATCTTTCCCGGGGAGTATCAGTGATTTTTCGCCGTCAAAATCCAGGATGAGGACGGTGGTCCCGCCCGGCTCTACCGTGAACGGCCGGACTATTTTCAGCGTCCCACTGGGGATTTCGGCCGTGATGCTGTCTCCGGCGGTGGTCACCACTGTCACCTGGTCTACCTCCATGCGTATCTGGGTGTACTTTCCGGCAGTGACATTGGCGCTGCCCAGCACCACTTCCACCCCGTCAAGCACCTCCATCAGGTCGAAGCTCGGCGGCGCGCCCACTATCGTCACCCATTCCGTGGCATTGCCGGAGACATAGTGGACCTCTACTTCTGATAGTTCGACCACCACATGTTCTACATCAGCTGGCGGCGGGTCGGTGGCGCGCACCTCAATGGTGCCCCAGTCCGCTTCCGGTGCCGGTTCCGCCTCAGGCGTTGGAGCCGGTGCTGGCGTTGATTCCGGGGTGGGTACCAGAGCGGGGGCAATCTCACCGGGAGCCGGGACACAGGCGGTGATAAACACCAAAAGTGCGGCCGCCATCAGAATTACCAGACTCTTCACTGCTTTTCTCATAATTTACCTCCGCTTTGATTTAACCTCTACCATTTATATAACGAAAGAAACGTTAATTGGTTAGCCCCCGTCTGAAAAAAGTTCTCTGGCAAAAAGAAAACGATAGTGACGACTAATCTTCGTCCTTTTCCAGCTGCCTCAGCCTGGTATCGCCAATGCCGAAGTGGTGGGCGATTTCATGCTGGACTACCCGGCATATCTCGGTCCTGATTTCAGTATCATTTTTGCAGATAGCCTCAATCGGTTTCTGGAAGATAGTTATCTTATCCGGCGCCACCAGTCCGTAGTGAGGACTCCGCCGGGTCAGGGGCACACCCTCGTAAAGTCCCAGCAGGGTCTCGTCGCGTTTTAGTTCTGTTTCAGTCAGTTGCCGGGCGGTCGGCCGGTCTTCCACGACTACATCAATGTTTTCCAGTCTGGTGTGGAACTCGTCCGGCAGGCTCTCCACCGCTTCGGCCACCAGCCGTTCAAATCTTTCCCGGTCCATCACTCACTCCCGGTTTTCCCCCTGTTTTTCCAGGTAGACCACGTAATCCAGAGTATCATGGCATAGGCGCTGGCCCCGGCGAGCCCCGTTTCGCGGCGTGGGGCTCGTGGGGAAGGCTACGGCTT
>DAOWCR010000012.1 GCA_030639445.1 Dehalococcoidales bacterium | reverse complement strand
GAGAGCCCTGGACTACCAGCTGATAAAGGGAGCGAAATCCGGCAAGATGTCGCCCGGGTGGCACAGCGGCCTCGGCGAGGACGCCATCGTCGCCCCGGTGGCCCTTCTCCGCGAGGACGACTACGTTACCTATACCCACCGCGGCACCTATGTCTGGATTGCCCGGGGGATGTCAATGAAAGAGCTGGTGGCCGAGTTTTACGGCAAGGCGACCGGCTGCGCCGGAGGCTACGGTGGCACTCACGTGGCCAAGCCCAGCCTGGGCATTTTCGGTCGCAGCGGGATGCAGGGGGGACATTTCCCGCTGGCGGTGGGCATGGGCATTACCGCCCAGATGAAGGGTAAAGGCCAGGTGGTCATGATGTTCTTCGGCGACGGCTGCGGCACCAGGGGACACCTGCACGAGGCCTTTAACTTTGCCTCGGTGTGGAAACTCCCCATTATCTGGATGTGTGAAAATAACGGTCTGTCCATGTCAGTGAAGCTGGTCAAGACCTGGGCGGTGAAAAATATCGCCAGCATCGCCGGCAACTATGCCATGCCGGGCAGGACCGTGGACGGGAATGATGTCATCGCCGTGGCCGAGGCGACCGGTGAGTTTATTGAGCGGGCCAGGAAAGGCGAAGGCCCCGCCCTGTTAGAGATGATTACCTACCGCTGGCGCGGCCACGTGGAAGGCGACCCGATGACCTACCGCACCCGGGAAGAGATAAAGGAATGGCAGGAGAAAGACCCGGTGCCGCGCTTTGAGAAAGTGCTGCGGGACAAAGGCTTGCTCGCGGAAGAAGATATTGCCCGGATACAGAAAGAGGCCGAGGCAGAGGTGGCCGAGGCGCAACAGTTTGCCGAGGAAAGCCCGGACCCCGACCCCGAGAAAATCCTGACCAAAGTGTACGCCACCTCCCACAGCTAGACTATGGTGAGATAAAAGGAGACGAGCGCCATGCGAGAGATAAGCACCGTCCAGGCGATACATGAGGCCATAGCCGAGGAGATGAGACGGGACGAGCGGGTCTACCTCATTGGCGAAGCGGTGGGGCCGGGGGGTACCGGCGCGATGCGCCCCCCGACCGAGATTTGTCAGGAATTTGGCGAGCGGCGGGTAAGGGAGACGGGAATTATTGAGCCCACGCTGGCGGCTTCGTCTACCGGTGCCGCTATGACCGGTCTGCGCCCCATTGTCGACTTTTCCTTCGTCGACTTTATGTTCCCCGCCTGGAATGAAATCTATCAGGCGGGCCTGTGGCGCGCCGGGCACGGCGCCGCGGAAGACATCAAGATACCGCTGGTCTATATGGCGGGCATCATCGGCTACAGCGGTGGCGGGTTTTCCCACAGCCGGGCGCCCATCGGCAACATCTGGCACGGGCCGGGACTCAAGCTGGTCATTGCCACCACGCCTTATGATGCCAAGGGCCTGTTAAAGACGGCCATCAGGGATGATAACCCGGTGGTCTTCCTGGTGCACCGCCGGCACTACCCGGTGAAAGGCCCCGTTCCCGAGGAAGAATACCTGATTCCCTTCGGGGAGGCGGCGGTGCGGAAAGAGGGAAAGGATGTCACCATCGTGGCGGACGGCTACCAGGTAACCCTGGCGCTCCAGGCGGCGGAAGACCTGGCCGGAGAAGGCATCAGCGCCGAAGTTATTGACCCCCGCACCCTGGAGCCGCTGGATATCGATACTATCCTGGCCTCGGTAGCCAAGACCGGCCGGCTGGTGGTGGTTGACGAAGACCATATCCGGTGCGGTCCCCACGCCGAAATAGCTTTCCAGGTACAGGAAAAGAGCTTTAAGTCCCTGAAAGCGCCGGTGCAGAGAGTCGGCAATCGGAATATGCCCATTCCCATGGCCCAGGTTTTGCGTGAGGCAGCCCTGCCGACTAAAGACAAAATTATCGCGGCCGTCAGGGAAACAATGGAATAGCGGAGAGAGGAGGAAGTAAATTATGAGTGAGCAGAGGTCAAAACGGGAGGATGAAATTTTTGAACCCTCCGGATTTTGTCAGATAGGGGTGGTGGTCAAGAGCATCGAGGAAACCGTGAAGTATTACGAAAAGGTTTTCGGTTTCGGGCCTTTTGAGTTTATGGAGGTGGATTTTCCGACGGCCACTTACTACGGAGAGGTTGCGGGCTACCGGGGGAAGCGGGCCTTTTTCCACCTGGGACCTATCGAAATTGAACTCATCGAGCTCATCGACGGAAAAACCATTCAGGAAGACTTCCTTAAAGAAAAGGGAGAAGGACTCCACCACATCGGTTTTGCGGTAGATAATCTGGCAGAAAGCAAAAAGAATGCGGAGAAGGTGGGCTTGAAAGTAACTCAGGATTTTTCCCGTCCGGACGGAAGCGGCTTTGCCTATCTGGATACCGACAGAACCGGTGGGATTATCTTTGAGCTTATCCAGAAACCGGCCAGGAAGGCGTAATAACGCGTTGGCCCGGCTATTTGCCCCTGGAATTCGTGGTTTAATTGACGGTTTACTGCCAGTGGCGCTCTGCCCTGGCGCGGTCGCCGATAATGGCCTGCACGATATCAAGGTTATTGGGCGGGCAGCCGCGAACGTGGCGCTGGCTCCGCTTCTCCGGCGGGACGCATCGGCCCACGGTAACCAGGCGGTCCTCGGGGACGTATTCCGGTATCTCCGGAGCGCCGGTGACGAGGGTAATGTCCTGGAGATAGCTCAACTGGTTGGCCTCTTTCATATCAAACAGGGCACTCATTATGCCCATCCGGCACCCGGAACAGGTAATGCCACCGTAAAGCAGGTTAACCCCTTCAATTTTTAGCCGTTCGTCCTCCAGAAACCTCACGAAGCGCCGGAATACGGATTCAATCGGTTCCCCGACCACCTTGATGTCTTGCCGGTCGGCCACTCCCAGTCCCCTCCGGGCCGCTTCGGCGGTTATGGGCACCTCTGCCGGCTCGAATCCGGTAATAAACCCGCATACCGCGTCCACCGCCACCAGGTCATCACCCGCCACCACGAGGTCCATCTCCACCATCTTCCCGAAGACCGGTCCCAGGCCTTCCTGGCAGTAAATGGCATCTACCACCGCCAGCCGGGGTCTCAGGGCGCTGAACAAATCGACACAGCCGTCGAAAACTCCCTGCTGGTGAAATTCACGCTTGTATTTATCGGTGAGCAGGCCTTTCAGTTTCTTGATAGAGAGTGTCAGCTCTGCCTGGTCGTGAGTTTTGAGCTTGGCCACCGGTATGATGACATCGACTTCCTTGACCAGTTGGAAGGTCTGTATTTCCCGGAAGATTTTGCCGTTTTTTACCGGGAGGGTCACCGGCTTTGTTTTCTTGAGGTCGACCACTTCATAGCCCATCGCTCTAAGCGGCTGGTATCCGGATTCGGCAATCACCTTTTCTGAATCGACGCCGATGGCGGAGGATTCCGCAATAATCGGGCGGGCGCCGGCACTCTTTACCATATCGGCCACAGCCCGGGTGACCTCAGGTAAGGTGATAGCCGCCTGCTCCGGTTTGGTCCGTACCGTCACCCAGCTGGGGGTGACCAGTACCTTATGCCCGGGTTTAACTATCTGCCGTAGGCCGCCGATAAGGTCTATCGCCTTCTCTACGGCAGTGTGTATCTGCTCGTAGTCCGGATGCGGCGGCGTCCGGCTGATGGAAACCTGGCTCTTGCTCATGATAAACTCCTTTCTTCCCAAGAATTTATGGCATCAAGTATGACCCGGGGTCAGCATCAGGGTAAGGCTGCGGCCATTACTATGAATTAATCAGAGGCGTTTGTCAAGTGTGGTACACCGATGGTTCGGTCGGCGACGGTGATTTGGACAGGGCAGGCCGATGAAATATGCGAAAGCAGGCACTTTAGCTACCGCCTTCCCTTGAAAAAGATGAGCCAAGCGCCCATAATACTACCGGAAAGGTAAGAGGGCGATGAAAAGCGTAGTTTCTATTGTCCGGGCGGACGCAGCCGGTATCGCAGCGGCCGTGCGCCAGGCGGTCTCTCTGGCCGGCGGCCTGGATGAAGTGGTGAAATCTGACTCCAGAGTTCTCATCAAGCCTAACCTTTGCCGGCCGGCGCCGTCAGGGATGGGCACGACTACCGATTGCCGTGTTACCGAGGCGGTTACCAGAATTGTGCTGGAGATGGGCGCCAAATCGGTGGTCATCGGAGAAGGCTCGGGGGCGGGCTATGATTTCGACGGCAGCCACAGTACCGAGGAGGCTTTCCAGGTTTCTGGCACGGCGGACGTTGCCCGACGGCTGGGGGTCAAGCTGTGTAACCTTAACCGCGACGCCTGTGACGAAGTCACTATAAATGATGCCTATGTTATGGGCCGGGTCAAAATTGCCCGGACGGCCCTGGAAAGCGATGTTATCATAAGCTTACCGGTGCTCAAGACGCATCTCAGGACGCTGGTTACCCTGGGCCTGAAAAATATGAAGGGCGTTATGCCCGGAGCAGAAAAGAGGCAGACCCACCGCCTCGGCCTGGATAAAGCCGTCGCCGACCTGAACTCGGTGATGAAGCCCAATTATGTTGTTCTTGACGCCCTGGCCGGTATGCAGGCGTCCTGGGAATACCCGGAGGACAGGTTTGAGCTGGGACTGATAATGGCCGGGGCAGACCCGGTGGCCGTAGATACGGTGGGCACCTGCCTGATGGGCTTTGACCCGGCCCAGGTCATGCATCTTCAGTATTTCGCCCGGCGGCAGGGAGTCGTCGCTGACATCAGCCGCGTGGAAGTGGTCGGTGAGCCGGTGGAGAAGTACCGGCAGAGTCTCAAGTCCGGCTTTCAGGCGTTTCAGAGCCGCTATCCCGGGGTCATCGTTATTGAAGGTGAAGCAGCCTGTTCGGGCTGCACCGGCGAGCTCATCGGCGCCCTTTCGGCCATCAGGGAGTTTGCCCGTGAGCATACCCTGCAAGATGTCACCATTATCCTGGGCAATCCCACAAAACCTGAGGCTACAGATAAAACCGTTGTCCTCGGCAAGTGCGCCCGGCGGCTCGCCAGGCTGGGCGTGTATGTCAGAGGCTGCCCGCCGCATGATGAGGACATGATTGGGGCGCTGTGCGAGGTCTGCGGCCTGGACGCTGATTTCATCATCGCCTCGCGAAATTCGAGCCGGGCGAAAAAGTGGGAAGAAACGAACGCCGCACTGTCACGATGAGGCTCGGCACAGTAAGCGCGGGTAGTTACCTTGAATCCAGTAGACCGAGGTTTACGGCGTCTTCCCGACGGGAAAGATTGGTTCTCTCGATGTAGATAAGGGCGCTGGCACTGAATTCCGTCGGGTACGAACCTTCCTGATATTCAATCTTCAGCCTGGCTCTCTCTTCACTTTCATCAATTTCAAAGATTCCGTAGTAGGTGGCGCCGTAATTCTTGATTATTTTTACCTGTCCCTTTTCGTAGTCAACTTCAAAAGTACCCCAGTCGTTTCTTCCTCCCTCGTCCGAATCGTCGGCGGCCAGGACGATATTGCCTTTGTAGTAAGGGTTGTCGGCTTCAATGAAGGTTAAAATATCGTCGGGATAGCCCGGCTCCCACCTGGCGCTGAGACAGTACCACGCGCCCGCCAGTCTCCCTTCATTTCCCTCGTGTAGGAAAAGCCGGTTGGTCAGATAAGGCTGGTAGGGCTTGAATACCCACGTTAGCCCTTCGGCGTTTCCCGGCTGCTGGTAAGGCTCGATAACATGCTTCTGATACGCCTCCACCAGCTTTTTCTTCTCCGAATCTTCCAGGTAATCGTACGGTGAGACGTATACTCCCTTATCCCAGGCTTTAACGCCGTCGGTGCGCCCTAAATCTATCAGCGAAAACTCGGCGCTGGATTGCTCCGGGTCAAAGCTCATTCCCAGGCCAACTTCCTGTCCTCTCTTGACCGGTTGGTATTGCTTAACATAAGGGGTTTCAATCTCCATATGAACGCCAATCAGATTTTGCCCGTAATCGATGGTAATCTGGTATTCTCCGGCGGCGACATCACCGGAAAGGCGGACATCCATCACGGAACCATCGGCCCAGCTTCTTACCGGCGTGCCCGGCTTTATTTCAATCCAGACATGGTCCAGGCCTTCGATATGACCTCCGTCATGAAGCCCAAAACCGCCCACGCCGGTCTTTTCACTGTAAAAGATGTCTGCTATGTCCGCCGGCAGGCTTAACCTCAGCGGGGAGGCTCCCGCGGGCAAAGTGTGGGTAAAATAATCTGTTTCCGGGTCAGGCGCCGCCCGTGCCTGAGGCGGAGACGGTGCGGCGGGAACGGCCAGATATTTTTCGATGGCCGTCTTCATAAGTTCCGGTTCATACCAACCCTGTTTGGCGGCAATCCGGCCGTCAGTACCGATGAGATAAGCGATATTGGGCGCCGGTCCGTAGGTACACCAGAGCGGGTTATCCATCTCATCGATTAATATCGGAACGGTTATCCCGAGTTGCCCGGCCATTTGCGCGGCCTGGGATACCCGTTCCTCGTAGGTAGTCGGCTGTGTCAGCAAGCAGCCTTCTGTATCAACGCTGGCTTCCGTGGTCCATTCCCGGCCGGTGTAGGGAGACGGTGAGCCGGTGGGGTGGGGTTCGGTGATATAAATGACCACGAACTGCACCCGGTCACCATATTCCGCGTACAGGGTTTCCGTGGCAGCGACCCGCTGCCGGAAGGGCGGTCAGGTAAATGCGCCGAATACCATCAGCACCGGTTTTTCCGCCAGGAGCCGGGAGAGCGTGAGTTCCCGGCCGTGGGTGTCCCGGAGGGAAAAGTTGACCGCCAGTTCCCCGATTCCCAGGCCGACATCATCAAAGTCGATGTCAGTGGCGGTCGGCGGGCAGCCTCTTTTCAGAGCAGTTGACAGCGCCGGCTCCTCAGGTAGTGTCCCGGTTGAGGTAGGCGGTGTTGCCGGTGGGGGGGTGACCGCCGGCGCCGGGGTTGGGGTAAGCTTGGGTGCCGGAGTAGGCGCGGGCGCCGGCGCTGGGGTCGGTGCTGGCGCTGGGGTGGGTGCGGGCGCTTTTTGCGCGCAGCCGCCGGAGAGCAGCCCGAGAATGAGCAGACCGATTAACCCATACAATAATGCTCTTGAATACATGACTTTCTTTCAAGTTACTTAATTATCATTATCACGCCCGGAAATTATCTCTGAAAGCCACTAAAGGCCAAATATGGTGAGCCGAACGGCCATATTCGGTGAGATAGGAGAGAACGACGGCCGGTTGCTTCTGGCGGCTCTGAGCCGCCCGGTTGAACCAAATGATGCTCAGAGGGCGCGGGTATAAATATTCTTGACGTCCTCTTCGGTCAGGTTTCTGGGGTTCGGGGGAATCAGGCGGCTTATTTTCATGGCGCCCGTCACCAGCCCGGGGATATCCGCCTTGGTGACGCCGTAGGCACTTATTTTGGGCGGGATACCCAGGACCTCCAGCAGTCTAATCAGGCCGGCCACCAGCTCCTCCACCGCCTGGTATACGGAAAGTCCTGCTATGCTCTCGTCCATCACCCGGGCGATGTGGGCATATTTGTTCAAGCTGCCTATCTGGTTGCAGTCCACCACGTAAGGCAGCATAACCGCGTTGGACCGGCCGTGTGACAGGTGGTATTCAATGCCCAGTGGATTGGATACGGCGTGAACCATCCCCAGCCCACCGCTGCCAAAAGCCAATCCCGCCAGGGTGGCCGCCAGCGCCATATTGAACCTGGCTTCCATATGCTCGGCTTTAGCGTAAGCCACCGGTAAATTTTCGGCGATTAAACGGACGGCCTCTATGGCCAGAACATCGGAGAAGGGGGTGGCCTTAAACGAGACATAAGCTTCGATGGCATGGACCAGGGCATCCAGGCCGGTATCGGCCGTTACCGCGGGGGGCATAGATTTAGTGAGCAGCGGGTCAACGATGGCAATATCGGCTAAAGCAAAGTCGCTATGAATTGCCTGCTTGAGGTTACTGGCTTCATCGGTAAGTACAATCGTCCGGGTCACCTCGCTGCCGGTGCCGGCGGTCGTCGAGATTAAAATCTTGGGAAGGCTCTTAGCGGGCACCATGTCAATCCCGGCGTAATCAAGTATCTTCCCCCCGTTGGTGGCCACGATGGCCGCGCCCTTGGCCACGTCCATTGAGCTCCCGCCGCCGATACCGATGACGATGTCATAGCCTTTCTCCCGAATCACCCGGGCGCACTCATCCACGTTTCCGGCGGGAGGCTCGGCCGCCACTTTATCAAAAATGCCGAACTCTATTTTCTGGGACTTCAGTGAGGCTTCAACAATTTCTACCAGGCCGGCTTTGAGCACTCCTTTGTCGGTAACGACTAAAGCCTGGCTGGCGCCGAATTTTTTGACTTCTTCGCCGGCCTGGCCCGCGGCTCCGTTACCCAGGATGATTTTGGAAGGGGATAAGAACGTATTTAACTTGGTCATCATAGCAATACTGGGTTTCATTTTATCTCCTTGGCCGGTTTATCGGCTTGGAAGCAGTCCTGATTTTTTATGTAGCTTATCACAAAAGGCAGTGTGTGTCTATAAGTCTCGACCGGAATATTACCTTACTCCTCCGGTGATGTATACTGGGATAACCGCCATGAGACTGTATGAGTTTGAAGGCAGCGACTTATTTCGCCGGGAGGGTATTCCCGTCCCGGAATATGAAATCGCGGCCAGTCCCCGGGAGGCACGCCGGAAGGCGGAGGCAATAGGGCTGCCCGTGGTCGTCAAGGCCCAGGTGCTGACGGGGGGGAGAGGGTTAGCCGGAGGCGTCCAGGCTGCCGGGTCTCCGGACCAGGCGGAAGAAATTGCCCGCCGTATCCTGGGTTCATCAATCAAGGACATGACGGTATCGCGGGTTATGGTGGCTAAAAAGGTAGAGATAGCCCGGGAGTTCTACCTGGGGGTCACCATAGACGGCTATCACGGCACCCCACTGGTCATCTTCAGCACGGCGGGCGGGGTCTCTATCGAGGAAACGGCCCGGACTCATCCCGAACTGGTTATCTCTCGGCCGGTGCCCATCACCGATGGCCTCCGCCGGTCCGAGGCCGAGCAAATGGTCCGGGAGGCGGGGCTGGGCGGCGAGGAATCACCGGCGATAGCCGGCGTCCTTGACGCGCTCTACCGCGTTTTCCGCAAATACGATGCCCTGGTCGCGGAAATCAACCCTCTGGTACGGACGGCCCAGGGGACCTACCTGGCGCTCGATGCCAAGGTGGAGATTGACGATGCCAGCCGGTACCGCCATCCTGATATCGAGGTGTCCCCGGAGGAGCGTATCGCCAACCCCCTGGAGCGTAAAGGCAGCCAGATTGGCGTATCTTATGTTGACCTGGACGGAGAAATAGGTATCATCGCCAGCGGCGCCGGGCTGGGCATGGCCACCATGGACATCATCGGCCGGAAATTTCGTCCGGCTAACTTTCTGGAAACAGGTGGTGCCATCACCGCCGACCTGCTATACCAGGTGATGGCGCTGGTCCTGCAGAAGAAGGGGTTGAAGGCGGTGTTTATCAACCTCTACGGCGGGATAAATCCCATCCACGAGGGGGCCAGGGGGATAGTCCGCTACCTCAAAGAGCACCCGGCGAGCATCCCCATCATGGCCAATCCCCGGGGAAACCGCCAGGAAGAGACCTGGCAGATACTGGAAGAGGGAGGCGTCAGGGTGGTTACCGGAGTGGCCACGGAAAAAGCGGTGGAGCAACTCGTTAATCTGCTGGAGGAGGCCCGGTGAGTATCCTGTTGGACCGGGAGACCAGGGTGCTGGTGCAGGGTATCACCGGCCGGGTGGGCCGTGCCCAGACCAGATGGATGCTGGAATACGGAACCAACATCGTAGCCGGAGTTACCCCGGGCAAGGGGGGTGAGGAGGTGGAGGGCATTCCGGTGTACGGTAGCGTGGCTGAAGCGGTCACCGAGCGGAGGGCGGAGGCCTCGGTATTCTTTGTGCCCCCGGCGGCGGTCAAGGATGCTGCCCGGGAGACCATAAAGGCCGGCATCGGGCTCATTGTCATCGTTACCGAGCACGTGCCGGTTCACGATGTCATGGAAATCAGGGCCTTTGTCGGGGACCGGGGAGTGCGGCTGCTGGGCCCCACCTGCCCCGGCATTATCACCCCCGGCCAGGCAAAGATGGGGATTATGCCCGGGAATATGTTCCGTCCCGGTCGCATCGGGGTCATCTCCCGGAGCGGCACTCTCTCCTACGAGATATGCGCCGATTTGGCCGAGGCCGGCCTGGGCCAGAGCACGGCGGTGGGCATGGGCGCCGACCCGGTGGTGTTTACCGGTATGCCCGAGCTAATGGCGCTCTTTGAAGAAGACCCGGACACCGACCTGGTAGTGCTCGTCGGCGAGGTGGGCGGCACCCAGGAGGAAAACGCCGCCCGGTTTATTGCCCGGCGGATGACCAAGCCGGTGGTGGCCTACATCGCCGGCCACAACGCGCCGGAAGGGAAACGGATGGGCCATGCCGGGGCCATCGTCCAGGGCAATATGGGCACGGCGCAGAGCAAGACGGCGGCCCTCGGGCAGGCCGGTGCGGATGTCGCCCAATACCCTCTGGAAGTGGTAAAGCTGGTCCAGAAACGCCTGGCGTCTCGCTGAACAGTGTAGCGAAGCGTTATTCTCTGCCTTCGGGTTAGGCCAATAGAATGGAGTAGCCGCCATCGACAGGTAGCGCTACGCCTGTGACGAAGTCGGACGCCTGGCTGGCCAGAAAGACAGCCGTCCCCGCCAGTTCCTCCGGCTCACCCCAGCGCTTCACCGGCGTGCGGGCGATAACGCGCGCCTCGAGTTCGGGGATATCCTTCCTGGCCTGCCGGGTGAGGTCCGTATTGATAAATCCGGGCAGGATGGCGTTCACCTGGATGTTATCCGGCGCCCAGGCGACGGCGAGGCCCCGCGTCATCTGGACTATGCCGCCCTTGCTGGTCCCGTAGAGCACCACTTTCGCCCCGCCGAAAAGGGAAGTCATCGAGCCGATACTGATTATCTTGCCGCCACCGGTGGACTTCATCGCCGGGTAGACCGCCTGCGAGCACAGGAAAGCACCGCGCAGGTTGGTATTGAGGACTTCATCCCACTCGGCGACGGTGTAATCCTGCGGCGACTTGCGAATATTCGTCCCGGCGTTGTTTACCAGGATGTCAATGCGCCCGAAGGTCTCCAGGACTTTAGCCGCCATGGCGCGAATCTGCGCCTCCTGTTGCAGGTCTACTTTGACGCCGATAACTTTAGTGCCGAATTCTTCCTGGATTTCACGGACGGCTTCTTCCGTCTTGGTCTCGTTGCGGGCGGCTATGGCCAGGTCAGCCCCGGCGGCCGCCAGGCCACGGGCAATGGCTTTACCGATGCCTCCGTTGCCGCCGGTAACAACGGCCACCTTGCCCTGAAGGCTAAACGCGTCTTTCATCCGTGTCCTCCTGTAATATCTGACATAGTCAGCATTGCTTCAACAGAAGATACCTTAACGGGCTGAGCTTTTTTTGTCAAGCGTCAGGCGTGGCCTGTTTTACCCCCGTTGACTTATCGGGGTCCGGCTCTTTACAATAAATCAATCAGGTGAAAACTAAAGGAGGCGTTATGGCACAGAATGAAGTTAGAGTAGGCCGGGAGCAATTGAAAGATTTTACCAGGGAAGTATTTATCCGGACAGGTATGCCTGCCCGGGATGCGGAAACCGAAGCTACGGTGCTGGTCTGGGCCAACCTACGGGGAGTGGATTCTCACGGCGTATTGCGGATTCCGTTTTACGTGGAGGAAGTGGACGGCGGTTATATGAACCCGAAGCCCAATATCCAGGTTGTACAGGAGACAGCCGCGACCATGGTCATTGAGGCTGACCTCGCCTTCGGTCCGGTGGTGACCACGTTTGCCATGGACCAGGCAATAGGGAAAGCGAAGGAGGCCGGCATCGGCTGGGTGTTTATCCGTAATACCTCGCACCAGGGAGCCATGGGCTACTATTCGCTGATGGCGGCGGAGAAAGGGATGGCGGGCATCGCTTTCGTCTGCACTCCGCCCGGCATGGCGCCTCATGGCGCCCGGGTGGCCGGGGTGGACAACAGCCCGATAACCATCGCCGCGCCGGCGAAGCGCCACCGCCCGCTGCTTCTGGACATGGCCACCAGCGTAGCCGCCGGCGGGAAAATTGACCTTGCTATCGACAAGGGCATTCCCATACCGGAAGGCTGGGCGCTGGACAAGGAAGGCAAGGTGACCACCGACCCCAGGCAGGTGGCGGCCCTGTTGCCCTTCGGCGGCCCCAAGGGTTCCGGGCTGGCCATTATGCTGGAGTGCCTGTCCAGTTTAATAATCAACAAACCGCTGCTGGAGCCGGTGCTGCTGGGCAAGGAAAAACAACATGGTCACCAGACCCAGAACAGCGTCGTCGCGGCCATTAATATCGGCGCGTTCACTGACGTGGATGGCTACCGGGAGCATATCGATAACCTTATCGATGGCCTCAAAGCCCTGCCCAAAGCCGGGGGCTTCAGCGAGATATTTGTTCCCGGCGAGCCCGAAAACAGGACCTATGATGACCGCTTTAGGAACGGTATCCCTCTTCCCGAGGGAACGGTTAGCCGGCTGCGGACGGTCGCCGAGAGGTTTAAGGTCAAGATGCCGTCCGGTCTATAGTGCTGAAGCACCGGCGGGGAATGGTTTACCTTAAAATTCAGGTTGCCGCGGCTCTTGACAAAGGCTTTTTTAGGCGGTAATATTACAAAATCATATACCTAGATACTCTATGTATTGGAGTTCCAGGTATATTAAACCTTGTTCAAGCAGTCACTGGAGTTTGTATGGCAGAACAGCGCAAGGTCGAATACCGCCAGCTGGAGGCGGGTTACCAGTTCCCGCCGTCCGGTTGCCGGGTGGATGCCGCCACGGTGAGCGCCTACCTCGGGGCGGTTGAGGAAACCAGCCACCTGTACCGGGATACCGGGCTGGTGCCGCCGATGGCTGTGGCCGCCCGGGTCATGGCGTCATTATCAGAGCATATTTCGTTTCCCGCCGGGGCCATTCATGTCTCCCAGGAGCTGGAATTCATCAATACCGTCAGCACCACAGATGTCCTCACCAGTCACGCCAGGGTGGCCCGGAAACAGGACCGTGGCAAACTGTGTCTGCTGACCATTGACCTCAACGTTTTTAACCGGGCAAAGAAAAAGGTGCTGGCCGGGAAGACGAGTTTTATCCTGCCCGGGACAGGCTAACGGGTCACCAGGTAGAGGACGCTGATGATAGACTTATCCGAGATACAAGAGGGAATGAACCTCCCGGAAATAAAGAAGGTCGTCCGCCAGGAGAATATTAACCGGTATGCCGAGGCCAGTAAAGATTTCAATCCCATCCACATAGATGCGGACTACGCCCGGCAGACGCCGTTGGGCGGCACCGTGGCCCACGGCATGTTAATCCTGGCCTACCTTTCCCAGATGATGACCGCTGCCTTCGGGGAAAGCTGGGTTACCGGCGGCAAACTCAACGTCAGGTTCAAAGCCCCGGCCCGCCCCGGTGACACCATAACGGCCAGCGGTAAGATAAGACGGGTGGAAAAGAGCGGAGACCGAAACCTGGTCAATTGCGAGGTGCTCTGTAAAAACCAGAATGAGGAAACGGTAATTACCGGAGAAGCCATAGTGGGGGTGAAGGACAATGAAAATAGCGGTTGATGGTATGGGTGGCGCTAGCCCCGGGGGTTCGTATCCCATCTTAAATTCACAATCTTCCCGGCGAGGCGGGCGCCAGAGCTAGGCTTTCTCTATCTGCACCAGGCAGCTATTGCCGGTGAAAGCGCCGCCCGGTGAGGCCTGGTCCCTGGTGAGCACGTTGACGCAGCCGCCAAGGTCGAGGCCATGAGCGTCCGGCGCAAACCAGGCACCCGCGTCCAGGCTGGCCACTCCCGGCATAATGTGTTCGGTCACCCGGGTGGTGGTGAGCAGCTGCCCGCGGTCGTTATAGATTTTCACCTTATCGCCGTTAGCGATGCCCCGGGAGCGCGCGTCACCCGGATTCAACCAGACGGCGTCATCGGCCAGTGCCTTCAGGCGTGGGATATTGTGTAGCGTGGAGTTGACCCTGGCCCGGGAATGGGGGCTCACCAGCTGAATGGGGTACTTTTCCCGGAGGGGGTCATCGGGGCCTTCCCAGGCTGCGATATATTTGGGAATGGGCGGCAGAAGCGGGTCCTGCCTCTCCGCTATCTGCTGGCTGTATATCTCAATCCTGCCGGAGGGGGTGGGGAAGGGGTGGCCGGTGGGGTTCTCAATCTGCTCCCGGAAGGCGACCCAGGGCCGGTCGAGAGGGATGCGGTGGACTCCTTCACGCTGGAAAGTATCGT